>JASHOO010000079.1 GCA_030041035.1 Bryobacteraceae bacterium
GGATTCTTCGCTGAGCAAAGAATTCCATCTGTCCGAACAACGTTATTTCCAGTTCCGCTGGGAAATGTTTAACTCATTGAATCACATGAATCTGGGCCTGCCCAACACGAACTGGTGCCTGCCGCCTTTAGCCAACGGCTCGACGAATCTCGTGAACCAATCCGGATGTTCATTCGGGCTCATAACGAACATCGCGACCGACCCGAGGCGGATGGAGTTTACCTTGAAGTTCTATTGGTAGGAGGGGCAAGCCGTGCGGTCGGTCGCTGCGCGTAATTCCGTGAAAGGGTTAGACATTAAGCGAGTGTGCATTGCCGTGATCCCCGTGCTATTTGCCATCACCTTATGGCGCGGAATACTTCCATATCGGAATCGTACAGGTCGCGGAGGTGTATCTTGGCACTGCCCGGAAGATGCACTTGCCCCCTTTTGATGACTAAAGTGGGAACGATTCTTCTACTCCCGCGGCGCACTGCCAAATGAGTGTCGGTAAAGGGAAAATCGCCCGTCTCGACGTCGAAGACCAGGATATCGGCTCGCGCCCCTGATGCCAGCGTTCCAATCTCGCGTTCTCGGTGCAGCACCCGTGCCGGAATCGCAGTGGTCTTCCGGACGGCATCCTCCAGGCTCATCCCGATACACAACATCTTCGACATTACCTGCGGAAGCGTGACGCAAAGAGGATCGCACACGCTGTACCGATGAAGGTCAGTACTGATCGTATCAGGATAGAAATGGTGTTCGAAGGCGCGGCGCGCTGAATCCCATGAGAAACTCCCGCAGCCATGACCCACGTCGAAGAAAACTCCGCGCTGCCGGGCTTGGCTGACTTCGGGAACGACAGTTTCCGCTATCATCCCGTTGCCTCTCCCGTGGAAGCAGTGAGTTAGGATGTCGCCGGGGCGGAGCCGGCGGAGGATTGCCCGCTCGTCGGCACCGCCGCTGATGTGCACCATGAGGGGAACTGCTGCCGCGTTAGCGGCTGCGAGAGCCGCGTCCAGGGCGGCCATTCCGTGATTTGCCGTCATGCTCCCAACGCGCAGTTTCACGCCGATCGCACGATCCGGATGTCTCGCAATCACTTCGGCGGTCTCCTGCGGCCGGGCATACCGCAGGTCGATCAGTTCTTCGGCGTAGGGCGCGTGGAGCCCCATGAAAGAGATGTGAATGAATGCGAAGACGTCCGCGAGACAGTGGTCAATTGTGGTACGCCGGAATTCGGGGAAATTCGCATAGCCGGTGCTGCCCGCATCCACCGCGGTGGTAACGCCGTGATCGAGACAAAGAAGCGGGTCTATGCCATAGAGGTTCCCCTCATACCAATGGCCATGAAGATCGATAAGGCCGGGGCATACGTACTTGCCGGAGATTTGGCGAACATCCGGACAGTTGGCAGAGTCGAGGTTGGCCCCGACTTGTGCCACGCGGCCATCCTGGACTCCAACGTCTGCCACCGCATGGAGCGATTGAGAGGGATCGATTACGGTTCCGCCGGCGAGCAACAGGTCAAACGCCATCCACATCTCCCAGTTCCACGGCGTGAGCTGTAGCTGCGGCCTGGTAATAAGCCATGATGACTCGCAGCGACTGTGTGCTGTCCTCTGCCGAAGGCCAGGGGACGCGGCCTTCCATGATAGCGGCACAAAACTCGCTGATTTCTCCTGCGATGCCGGTCCGTACCTTAGCGCGGTGCGGCTCATCTGTGTAGAAGACCTTTTGCTGATGGCCGGTTTCGTTCCATATTTCGTAGCCGCGCCAGGTGTGGACGATGACGCTGCCGCGCGTGCCGATCACCTGCAGATCACAGAGCAACGGGTGCGGCTCACGCATGAAAGCGACGGTGACCTGCGCGGAGATTCCACTGCGGAATCGCAGGAACATCTGTCCGGCGTCCTCGACGTCGGCGCCGAAGTACTTATTCGAGGCGCATCCAGCTACCATACTTACTTCATTAGCCGTAAACCAGCGGAGCCGGTCGACGAGATGAATGCCGGAGGTGAGAGCAGGGCCGCCACCGGCGAACTTTTTTTCCACGTACCAGGGGGGAGTGTTCAGAAATCCCACATGCTCCAAAGCGCAATCATTGCAAGCCACGATATTGCCGATAGCACCATCGTCCACAAGCTTCTTGGCTTCGCGGAGTTCGGGGTAGAAGCGGTGTGTCATTCCCACGTAAAGCACACGCCGTGCCGTCCTGGCGGCACGCAGCATGCACCGCGCTTCCTCCAGGCTCACGGCGATTGGCTTTTCCACGAGAACATGAATGCCGCGCGCTAACGCATTGACAGCAACCTCGCAATGCAGATGGGTTGGCAGGCAGATACTAACAGCCTCGACGCCACTTTCGAAAAGCTCTTCATATGTACTGCATGCTTGGACACCGGGAGGCAGATCAACGAGGTTTTCCGGCCTTGACTCGGCGATTGCGGCTAACTGCGCGAGCGGTTCCGCCACATACGCTTGCGCGTGGATCTTCCCCGTGTAGCCGTAGCCGATCACACCGACCCGGAGCGGCATCAGCGGCTTGACCTCCGCGCCAGGCACTGCAGCGCCATCGAAAAGTTCCATGGGTACAGGAAGTATGCAACAAAAAGAGGTGCCATAGTTGCGGGAGCAATTGTATTATATGGAAATTCAGGTCGCGACCACACAGCCAACGGAGGCCATTTCCCAGCGCGAGTGAAGCATGCCGATCATCACAGTCACGGGGCCGATTCCATCTTCTGAAGCGGGCTGCACTCTTTCGCACGAACACGTGTTGTGTGACCTGTGGTCGTTCGTCAGGAGCTACGACGGCATCTTGGACGACGAATCCCTTGCCATCAGGGAGCTAGCCCATTACCGTGATGCCGGAGGCTCGACCCTGATTGACGCAACCAGCGTTGGGTTGGGCCGAAATCCGATGGCCCTGCGCCGTGTATCAGAAGCCACTGGCATTCGGATTGTCATGGGCTCCGGATGGTACCGTGAGTGCGTCTACCCAGCCGCGGTTTGGGAACGCGATACGAACGCGCTGGCAGATATGATCGTGAACGATTTGGTCCACGGCGCCGATGGCACCGACGTTCGCGCAGGCATCATTGGGGAGATCGGCACCGAGAGAAAGCACATCACGCCAGCCCAGGAGAGGGTGTTCCGGGCAGCGGCCCGGGCGCAGCAGCGTACCGGCGCATGCATCATGACCCACACCACGCACTTTGGCGAACTGGCCATTGAACAGATCGCACTTCTCCGTGAGGAGCGTGTACCGGCGGAGCGGATTGTAATCAGCCATCTGGGCGACCGGCATGACCCGGGGCCGGTGCGGAGAATTGCGGAGCAGGGCGTTTTTCTCAGTATTGACAACATCGGCTACGTCGGCAACGGTTACCCGCCGGACGATGTGCGCACGCGCAGCGTCTGCCTGCTCGTCGCCGAAGGTCACCTGGCGCAGATAGTGCTGGGCGGCGACATCTGCCAGAAGAGTCATCTTGCTGCCTTCGGCGGCAAAGGTTACGCACATGTGCAACGTTGTTTTGTGCCACTGCTCCGCGCGCAGGGTGTGAACGAGGACGCCATTCATCAGATGACTGTTGTAAATCCCGCGCGCATGCTGGACATCCCAGAAAACACTAAGGACCGGATCTAAGGTGCACGTATACGAAAAACTCGGCGTACGGAGGCTCATCAACGGTCGCAGTTTCAGCACCAAGGCCGGTGGTTGTGCTTTGCCCCGAGAAGTGCTGGACGCCATGCGGGAGGCAGGCGAATACTGCGTACGGATGGACGAACTGCAGGCGGCTGCGAGCGAAGTCATCGCCCGTGCGACCGGCGCCGAAGCCGGTATTGTAACCAGTGGTGCGTCGGCGGCCCTGACTTTGGGAGCGGCGGCCTGCCTGGCGCGTCTCGACGTCAACCGTATGAACCAGTTGCCTGATACGACCGGCATGCCGAACGAGTTCGTTACACATCGGGTGCATCGCAATGACTACGACCACGCCGTGCGGCTGGCAGGTGCAAAATTTGTTGAGGTCGGCTTCAGCTATTACACATTCAGTTACGAGGTGGAATCGGCGATCACTGCTCGAACGGCGGCGCTGTACTACGAGGCAGGAGCGAATCACGGCGTGCTGCCGCTGGAAAAGTATGCCGCAATTGCTCACCGCCATGGGCTTCCGGTGCTGGTGGACGCTGCGCCGGAGATGCCCCCGGCCTCCAATCTGCGGTCCTTCGTGGCGGCCGGCGCGGACCTGGTTGCCTTTAGCGGCGGCAAGCACCTCCAAGGTCCTCAGGCGACCGGGATCCTTTGCGGCCGGCGTGATCTCATCCTTTCTGCGACGTTGCAGCATCAGGATATGGACGTATTTCCGGAAACCTGGCCCTTGCGCTCTCTGGTCGAAAGCGGAACCGTTCTAGGTCCTCCACATCACGGGATAGGGCGGGGGTTCAAGGTTGGAAAGGAGGAAATCGCTGGTCTAGTGACCGCACTCGAGTTGTATCAGGGGCGCGATTTTGCGGCTGAGCGGGCACGCTGGACCGCCGATATGGAATGCGTGGTAGCCGGAGTTCGCGATCTGCCGGGGATTTCGGCGCATGTGCAATATCCGCAGCCGAACGGCCGCGAGGTGCCAAGCGCCCTGGTGAGAATCGATTCCGCCATGGCCGGAACCAATGCCCACGCCGTAATCAATGCGTTGCAGGCAGGAGAACCACCCATATGGGTCTTTGAGAAGTTTGCGAGGTCCGGGGAAATTGTGGTTTTTCCGGAAGCCTTGCGGCCCGGCGAAGCGGCTACGATTGCACGCCGGCTTCGCGAAGCTCTCCAAGCCGAGCGCTAAGCTGGGGCATCGCCACCTTCATAGCCACTCTCTTTATATACGCACAGCAAGAACGAGGACAAATAGCTATGAAATCTGCATTCGTCCCTTTCGCCAGCTCGGGTCCTTCCACTTGCCGTCAGTGAAATCAGGCATATCAACACGAGCGCCACCCCGGTCGAGTGACAACTTGGAGCAAAAAATGATCGAGCTCCAAGTCGCTGCGTCGAAAACATCGATCCAGGGTTCCTGGTCCTCACGGAGCATCTTCACAAAGTCGGAGATGCAGTGGTAGTCGATGCCTCCGTGCCCGCCAGTCCGCCGAGCGGCGGCGCCATTCTCGCGCCAGTACGGGTGCTGGTACGTCGGCTCATATTTCGCCAGTGGTTCCCACGCCCCCTCCGCACCACTCTTCCCTGGGCTGGAGTCCTCGAGGAAAACTCCCGACCGTGAATCCCAGCACCCTTTGGTCCCTTGCAAGAGATAATACCGCGAGTAAGGTCGAGTGCAACAGATGCTGTAATCGAGGCGAATCATCCGCCCTTTAGCTGTGGAAATTAGGCTCGTCACGAAGTCGCCTTGCTTAAATTGAATCCGGGCCTGTTCGCTGCCAGGCCCGAACTGAGTCACGGTACGAAGGTGGGATTCGTGACCACCCGATGCCATCATCGTTTGGCAGGACTCCAGACGGTCGCCGTCGTTAATCTGCAGCCATTTACAATTCGAGCCCAAGCCGTGCTGCGGGTACGTGCTGCCATAACGGTCCCGCTGCAGCTCGCCGCGCCAAGTGATCTTTCCGCCGGGATCGAAGAATAACGACCGGCAATCATGGACGTAGCTGCCTTCGGCATAATACGGTTCTCCAAATACGCCATGATTAATCATGTTATAGATCATCATGTTCTCGTTGCCGTAACAGCAGTTTTCAAGAAACATGACGTGCTTACCGCTTTTTTGTTTTTCGCGAACCATTCCCCAGCACTCTTCTTCGGTCTGAGGGCCAGCCACTTCGAGAGCCGCGTGTTTACCGGCGCGGAGGGCGTCGACAGTCATACGACCCAGCCAATAGACCGGGGTAGCGATCAAGACGGCGTCCAAATCATCTCGCTGGCACAAGTTGCGGTAGTCATATTCGCCCTTCGCATAGCCAGCGGGGGTGGTGCCGCGCATCTCTTTGACTATCTGGACAGCCGCATCCAGGTGGTCTTCCTGGATATCGCAAATAGCGACTACTGTAACGTCTGGGTGGTTGGTGAGGAGATTTCGGACGTGCCATTGGCCACGAGGTCCCACGCCAATGACACCTATACGGATAAGCTGTGAAGGCCTATCTTGGCCGCGGGTCAGAGGAGCAGCCAAACTCGCAGCAGCAGCTCCCACCAACCCCTGCTGGAGAAAACGCCGCCGGTCTAGATTGCGACTTTCGTCGATCATACTCAAACTCCTATGATGTTTTGTCTACTACAACCTGGTTCGCGTCTTTTCGCAAGGCGAAGAAACTGCACTGCATCTGGATCCCGTATGGAGCACCCGGATGAAGCCCGCGCTGGCGACCTCCGCATCCGGCGGGGAAGCGACCTCGGCCGCTGTTGCTGCCTGCCGCTTCCCGGATTTTAATCCAAAACCCGTCGCAGACCTAAGGGTAATTGATCGCAAGACCAGACAGTTATGGAGGCGCCGCGGCAGTCAACTTAGCGCAATCTCCCGTCGAGCGATTGAGTTCAGGGGGGAGCGAGGTTCAAGCCCTCTCATCAACACCACATCTTTAGGACATAAACTTCCAGAGGCAAAGACAGAAAACCAAAGCTAGAAATGCGAGGAGTAGAAGTTCAGGCTCATAGCGTATCAGGCAGAGTAAGATGTTCCGATCCAATGGGCAAGCGCCGGGCATCGAAGTATCGGTTGATTATGTTGGTGGAATCCGCAAGGGCTCAAGATGTTTTTGGTTAGCCGCGGGTTATTACCGATAAAGGATATCTAGCGACAGATTCGGCAATCTGTCAATAAATTCAATGGGTTAGGTTGAATTGCTGAAATAGCCTTTCGCCAGATCCGGCTTCAGGGCCAGGGCTTTCTGCCAGTTAGCGCGGGCTTCTTCGGGCTGACCGAGGGCTTCGAGGGCAATACCCAGATTGAGCAGGGCTTCAGCAAATTCGGGCGAGTCGGTGATGGCTTGGCGATAAAGCTGGGCTGCTTGATCGTACTGGCCGGATTTCTGGCGCAGCAACGCGGCGTTGTAGAGGAACTCGGGAGCCCGTTCGCCGCTCTCGATCAGCTTGATATGCAGGTCGAGGGCTTCGTCATTGCGGCCGCGTTCGAGGGCGATGGCAGCCAGGGCACGAGAAGCCTCCGTGAATTCCGGCTTCACCGCCAGGCAACGCTGGAACGCATCCTGTGCGGCGTCGAGTTCTCCCAATTTCCAATAGGCAATTCCGGCGTTCAGCAGGGCTTCCGGCCAGTCCTTGCGCTTCCACAGGCAGGCATCGAAGGCTTCGGAGGCGCCGCGGAAATCGCCCAGTTCCAGGCGCAGGCAACCCAGGCGAAAGCGGGCGTCTTCAGCCTCGGGCGAGCGATCGAGCAAGCGCGTGTACAGCTTTTCCGCTTCGGCCGCATTTTCGTCCTGCTCGAGAGCGAGCGCCAGGTTCCAGAGTGCGGTGGTGGAATCGGGATTGAGCTCGAGCGCGCGCCGGTAAGACTCGCGGGCCTTAGCACGATCGCCCCCTTCCTGATAAGCAACCCCCATGTTGAGCTGCAATTCGGCATCGTTCGGGCGCAATCGCAAAGCCTCGCCATAGGCCTTGGCAGCCTCGGGACGGCCGGCTTTTTCGAGCGCTACGCCGAGGTTGAACCAGCCCTCGAAGGCATCGGGCGCGACCTTAACCAGTGCCGCGCAGTGCGCCGCCGCCTTTTCGTAGTCCTGAACGGCAAAGGCCGCTGCGGCCAGCCCTTCATGCGCCACGCGGGAGTCCGGCCGGATTTTCAGGAGTTGCTCCGCACGATGCGCGGCACCGGCGTGGTCCTTCAATTCCAGGTGGGCGGCAATGGCGTTGGAGAGCGCCTCTTCCGACCGTGGATTCTGTTCGAGGACGCGATTGTAAAGTTCGGCAGCCTCGGCGAATTTTTTCAGAAGCTGGAGCGCCACGGCTTTTCCAAACAGAATCGGCTCAAGCCGCGCAGTCTCGAGATTCGGCATGAGCCGGAGGCAGCGCTCATAAGCTTCGAGAGCCGGGCGGGCGGCGCCCATATGCAGCCGGCTCAGGCCCAGGCCCAGGTGTGCCTCGTAACGGTTGGGATCCGCGGCCAGAGCTTTTTCAAACAGCGCCCCTGCCTCGTCCCATTTACCCAATGCTTGTAGTGCGGCAGCCAGATTGAACCATGCAGCGCCATTGGAAGGGTCAAGCGCCACCAACTTCCGGTAAGCCTCAGCCGACGATTCAAATTGCTTACGCTCGTAATGCAGGTATCCGGCGGCGGCGTAAAGTTCGGCGTGCTGCTCACCCGCCGTGAGTGCCTGCTCGATCTGCTCCAGAGCCTCTTGCGGCTTGCCTGCCAGATGCAGGGCCACGGCGCGTCCATAGAGTTCACTCGCCGCAGCCTTGGGTGGCTCGGCAGGTTTGGCAGTTCCCTTCGACTTCACCGAATACGGTCCCCATGCAGACTATCGGCAGTTTGCGAAGAACAAATCAGGGTGCTTCAGTTGTGCTTTCCGGGAACGAGATAGGCACAGATGCGGCCCCATGCATCATCCTGGTAGGCCACATCTACCCAACGAATGTAAGCCGTTTCACCGGGATCGGCAAAGAATCCGAAACCGCCGCGGGCGAGCGACGTGTCGCTCCAGGTATCGATGACGTGGCCGTCTAGATACGTTGTGAACTGATCGCCGCGAATTTCCTGCCGCACACGGAACATGGACTTGGCGGTTGCGGTTATTGGCAGAGGCAATTGGATACGCAACCGCTCGCGGCCATCGATCACCGCATATCGAACGATCGAGTAGGCAGTAACCGCGTCACGCTTGGATTCGACCAGTTTGCATGCATAGTAGTTCCGCGCGTCAGTCGCACGAAAGACCCAAGCGACGGCTTTCCTGTCGATCTCAGCCAGAAACTCGAGGTGGTAATCAGACAGTGGCGCCGAGTCCGCGAGCAGCGCCAAGCGGCCAGGGCGGGCGAAGCCGGTCGCATCGTAAGTCCAGGTATTGGACCAGCCCGGCGGACCGGTCCATTGGCTCAGGCCGGCGCGGAAATCGTCCTGGATGTCGATGGCGGCACGCCGTTGGATGTGCGCCACCAGTTCGGTGTTGGCCTTCTGCATGGCAGGGGAGGATTTCAAGTAGACGTAGCTTGAAAGCGCGAGTGCGGCCAACACAACAACTGCAGCGACTTGGCGGACCCAAAGGGGGACGGCCGACCAACGCGCGGTGAGCTTTTTCCAGAGGCTGGGAAGCGGCTCCGGTTCGCGAGGCAGGCTCAATGCGACGGGCAACGGGTCCTCAAAACGAGGCCGGACCGGGATGACCCGCGCGTGCGGCCCCAGGCGCACGCGGAATTTCCAGACCAGCGTCCCGGCACTGTTCCGCACCGGCGCCGGAGCCGCTTTGGGCGGGGGTACCTTCACGGGCACGGGTGGACCGAAGCCCAGCGCGGGCGCAGGACGGCCAAAGCACCGCGGACCGATCTGCGGCTGCGGGGGCGATACCAAACAGCGCCGTGTGCCGGACATCGAGGCTAGCGGGCGACGGCGCGCACGCGGTGCGGAGGCAGGCATCCAAGGGCAGGCAGTAAAACCAGGGGTAACTGGCGCGAGGGCGATGTTGGGACCGCTCAAAACTTCCACAGGAGTTCGGCATGTGGAACGCGGCGCCTTCCAAGCCGGCGCGGCGGGCCCCCGGACCCGCGGCAGGACAGCCACAGGCCCCGCGAAACCGAAGATCTTGGGGGTGTGCGGTGCCAGGGCAGCCGCGGGCATGCCCAGTGAACTTCGGGGGAATGGCCAAGGGCTCGCAGGGTTCTCTTGCATGGGTGAGGTCAGTGCGAAGGCGCTAACTGCCGGCCGGCTGGTGGGCGCCAAAGTCAGCCTTACTGTGCCCGGTTTGACATCCGGTTGCACGAGAGTGGGGATGGAACAGAACCGAACAACGGCCGGACTTGAGGCTACCTGGTGCGCGGCGCCCGCCGAGACAGGCTTGAGAGAGACGAAATCGGCGGTGGGCCGCTGGGATGGGGCTTGTTTCGTGACCTCGATCCAGAGCGGTTGAGCAGCCCATTCGCGCAATATGGGTTGCTCCATGGCGAACGATGCCGGATTCATCAGGACGGATCTGGCGTGTGAAGCTGCTGCCTGAGCTCTGCATACAGTATGGGCAGCGGGGGAAAGCGGAACAGCAGGCGCCGACAAGCAGGCAGCCGCCGGCAACACGGTATACCAGAGCGGGGACACCGGCTGCGCGTTCGAGCGTGGAACACCACTGCGGCATTGGGGCGTCACAAGCTCCCGCCGGAAATCCGCCAGCACCGGGATGGGCTGCGGGTTGGCAGGAGCGGCGGGCCGTGGGTCGGGTGGGGCTGAATCTGGCTCGGATCGGCGCGGCTTGTTCTGGCGTAGGAAGTCTACGGCAAGTTCTTCCTGCTTTTTCTGGTAAGCTTTCCGGTGCGCCGCTGAGCAGAACTCCTCATCTTGCAGCTTGCGCAAGGCGCTGATTTTCTTGCCGCAGTGGAGACACTCCATGCCGGTTATGGGATCGGATGAATGGCAGCCAGTGACGACGCAGGGAATGACCTACTTGGCTAAAGAGAAAGCCTTAACGATTCGGCCCTGGGAGCCTATAAGTCGTCGATACTGAGCTTCACATCCGCGTTCTTCCAAGCAGCCCGGAATTCTAGTTCGGTTTGTTTGGCCTCGACCTTTTTTCCTTCGGACTTCAAGCATTGCCAAAGTCCGAACAAGGCACGGCCGCTGTGGGGATGACGCACGAGTTCCTCACGGAAAACCTTCTCGGCGTCGTCATATTCGTTGGCGATCATGTAGACCCGGCCGAGGGATTCGCGGGGGGGAATATACCAATCGGGGGGCTCGTCGTACCGCAACCCGTCCTCGATTTGCGCGGCTTGGCGAAAGTGCTCGATAGCTGCGGGGATGGAGACGCGCGCCAGCGCGATGTGGCCCTCCAAAACGTGGGCAGCCAGGCTCAGGATGTCGCGGGAGTGGTTCATGCCGAAGGTCGCGCTCTCGGGAACATTATTTGCAGCGGCGAACAAGGCGCGCCTTTCGTAGTCGGCGTCGTAGGTCTTGCTGGTCTGGGCGAAGGCCATGCCGCGCGAGAAATGCCAGAGAGCACGCGTGGTGAGCGCGGCGGCGTCGGGCTCCGGGATTTTGAGGACTTCGTCCCATCGATGGAACCGCACGAGGACCAGCATACGGGTTGGCAGAAAAACCTCCACCGTGGGCATGTCTTTCATCAGCGGTGCGGTGTTGCCGACGACTTGTTCGGCCGCATCGTCGGCGTCGGCCGAGCGGCCTTCTATGCTGGCAGCGATGGCAAGAAAGTGCAGGTTATGGCTGTAGTACATCGCCGGATACATACCGGTGACATGGAATTTCCGGATGTATTGCCGATCCACTTCGGCGGCTTCTTCATTGGCGCGCACGGCATCTGCATAATCCCCGACGCGGATATAAATGTGCGCCGGCATATGGACGAGGTGGCCGGCGCCGGGTGCAAGCTTGGCCAGGCGGTCGGCGCTCGCCTGCGCCCGCTCGGGATGCGGCGAGGCCTCAACGGCGTGAATGTAAAAGTGATTGGCGCCGATGTGATTGGGATCGCGCTGAAGTACGGATTCGAGCGTGGCCACGATCTCTTCGGTGCCTTCCGCAGGCTTGCCATCGGCAGTCCAGAGCTCCCAGGGCCGCAGATCCATGGCGCTTTCGGCGTAAAGCACGGCGGCATCGAGATCGTTGGGATACTTCTTCACCAGCTCGCCCATAGCCGTCTTATAGAAGAGGGCGAATCGTTTGAGGTCAGGTGTGGGCTCATTGGTATACCGCGTCGCGAGAGCAGTCAAATAGTCGTGTTCTGCTTGGGTGGCGTTTGACGCCAAAGCCAGGCCGTGCTGAACGGCGTCCCAGGCGGTCTTCTCACGGCCGAGATCGGGTTCGGGATCGTTGTAATTCGGTCCGACGGCCAGCGCGATGCCCCAATAGGCCATGGCGCAATCGGGATCGAGCTCCGCGGCGCGCTGGAACGAGCGCAGAGCTTCATCGTGATTGAAAGCCCAGATCAGCGCCAGGCCCTGGTCGAAAAATTTTTGCGCCTCGGGATTCTTGGTGGTGATGGGATGATGGACGTCGCCCAGGCCGGGCATGAGGACGGCCTGGCGGGCGGGAGCAGCGGAGTGCTCGTGCTGGGCGAAGGCGGCGAGGGGAAGGATGAAAAGCAAAGCGAAAACCTTCATGGCTTGATTGTAAGAAATGCCGCAGGTGCCCGCAGAAGACGCCTGCCCCCGCGCTACGGCTTCTTCCGCCGCGCTTCGCGAATCTCTTCCAGCCTCTCCGCGATGCGTTTCTCCAGGCCGCGATTGGTCGGGTAATAATAGCGGCGCCCCGCAAGCGATGGCGGCAGGCACTCCATATCCGTAAGAGCATCTTCGAACTGGTGCGCATGCTGGTAGCCTTGGCCGTAACCGAACGCCTTCATCAAACCGGTGGGTGCGTTGCGCAGATGCAGGGGGACAGGCTCGGCGATGGCGGTTGCGACATCGGCGCGTGCCACATCAAGCGCTTTATATGACGCGTCGGATTTGGGTGCGACGGCGAGATAGATCGCCGCTTGGGCGAGCGCGAGATCGCCTTCGGGGATGCCCAAGAAATGCACGGCTTGCTGCGCGGCGATGGTCTGTTCGAGCGCGCGCGGGTCGGCCAGGCCGATATCCTCGATCGCCATGCGCACGAGGCGCCGGGCGATGTAGAGGCGGTCCTCTCCTGCTTCCAGCATGCGCGCCAGCCAGTACAGGGCGGCGTCGGCGTCGCTCGAGCGCACGGATTTGTGGAGCGCCGAAATCAGATTGAAGTGCTCTTCGCCGGCTTTGTCATAAAGCAACACCTTACGCTCCATGGCGTCTTCCACGGCCTGGCGTGTGAGTTTCTTGCCCTCTGAGATAGCCACAGCGGCTTCGAGCGTGTTGTAGGCCGCGCGGGCATCACCGTTGGAGAGCACCGCGATCTGTTCGAGCAGTTCGTCCGATGCTTCGATTTCGAGATCACCCAGGCCGCGCACCCTATCGGCAAGGGCTCGCTTGAGTAGGCCGACGATCTCCTCGGGGGTGAGTGGGCGCAGCGCGTGCACCTTCGAACGGGAAAGCAGCGCGGAGATCACTTCAAACGAGGGGTTCTCCGTTGTCGCGCCAATGAGAGTAATGTCGCCACGCTCGACGTACGGCAGAAAGGCATCCTGCTGGGCTTTGTTGAAACGGTGGATCTCGTCGATGAAAACGATGGTGCGGCGGCCCACGCTGCGCAGGCGCTCCGCATCAGCCATCATGACCTTGATTTCTTTGATGCCGCTCAAAACCGCGCTATAAGCCATGAACTCGCAATGCGTCAGGCGCGCGATGAGACGGGCGAGCGTGGTCTTCCCTACCCCGGGCGGACCCCAAAGAATGATCGAGCTGAGAATGTCGCGCTCAATCTGCACGCGCAGAGGTTTGCCTGGCCCGAGGATGTGCTCCTGGCCGACGTATTCCTCGAGCGTCTCGGGACGCATACGATCGGCGAGCGGGCGTTGTTTATCAATGTGGGCGGGCGAAGGCGGCGACGTGTCGAACAGGCTCACGGCTTGAGCGACCTCTGACGGCGCGCTTCATATAGGATGACAGACGCGGCCATGGCGGCGTTGAGCGACTCGACGCCGACAGTAGGGATGGCAAGATCGATAGCGCCGGCGTGCAGCTTTTCGCTCACCCCACGGCCTTCGCTTCCGATGATCACCGCGCACTTGCGCGTGAGGTCGGCGTGGACCAGCGATTTCACGTGATTTGCGTTCGAAAATGGCACGCCGGCATAAACATCGAGTTTGTTCTGTTTCAATGCCGCCCGAGTTAGTTCGGCGTCGAGCGAGTGCGCAAAGGGCACTCGGAACAATGACCCGGCCGAAGCCCGCAGCGTTTTCGGGTTGTAGGGGCTGGCGGTGCCTTTGAGAAACAAAACGCCGGTGGCGCCAAAGGCCTCGGCGGCGCGAACGATGGTGCCTGCGTTGCCGGGGTCCTGGACGCCATCGAGCGCCACAACCAGGCTGCGGCCGCGAAACAGTTGAGCGAGTTCCCACGAGGGTGGAGCAATCAGCGCGATGATGCCCTGGCTGGCCTCGGTGCCGGCAAGGCTCTGGAACAGCGCGTCGGGCAACACAGCGACGCGGATGCTGGCGAGACGGCGAACATGCGCTTCCGCTGCGGACTCGACCGACCGCGCCGCCAGCACGACCTTGACCCCGCAATCACCCCGCAGAGCCTCTTCGAGCAGATGAAAACTCTCCGCCACCCACAGGCCGTCGTCGGTCAGGCCGCCACGAGCGATGGCACGGCGTACGCTCTTGATTAGAGGGTTAGCAACGCTCGAAATTACCTCCGGTCGCGCCATGCGTTTCCTTTACAATGTTCAAATCAGAATAACGCATATGAAATGGGCCGCCGCAACTGCGGGCGCGATGGTGCTACTCGCGCTGGCTGCGGAAGTGGCTCATGTGGCCGAACGGATCGCGACGCAATCCACGGTGGATGAAGCGCAGCCGGCCGATATCATCGTGGTTCTGGGCGCGGCCGAATATCGCGGCAAGCCGTCGCCCGTACTGCGGGCGCGGCTGGATCACGCACTGACGCTCTACCAGAAGGGTCTGGCGCCTAGAATTCTGACCACCGGCGGAGCGGGCGGCGATCCCGTCTATACGGAAGGTGACGTCGGCCGCTCGTACCTGGTGAGCCGAGGCGTGCCTTCGGAAGCCATCGTGGTGGATGCCGAAGGTACTAGCACCGCCTACGCGACCGCGTCATCAGCCGAGATCATGCGGCGCATGGGGTTGAAGTCGTGCATCGTGGTGAGTGACGGGTATCATATCTTTCGGGCCAAGCGCATGCTGCAATCGAGTGGGGTGAAGGTATATGGCTCGCCGCGCTCGCTGCACGCGCCAGACGACTGGCGCGAGCGCTGGCTGTACGTGCGGCAGGCGATCGGATATCTGCTGTGGAGAGTGGGGGTGCCAGTGTGAAGACGGGAAATTTAAGATTTGGGATGTGGAGTTTGGCCCTGAGAGCGATGGCCGTTGTCGGTACGCTGGCTCAGACTAGTGTAGCGGCGGAGTTGAATATCCAGACCACTGCCGATCAGCCGCCGCGCAAGGTGATCGTCGGCACGTCCATGCAAGCCTTTTGGGAGACGTATCCCGGGCTAACGAAACGGCTCGAACAGCTCACCGGCCTGGTGGATCAGATGGCTGCCGAGGCACAGAAGAAATACGGGCGCGGGCTGGACCTCGCAGTTCTACCGGAGACCGCCGTAACTGGCGAAGCCACGAGCAACGTCATGAGTGACGCCGTTCCGCTCCAAGGGCCCCTGCGCGAAACATTCGCGCGGAATGCGCGCGAGCACCACTGTTACATTGTGGTTCCTACTTATCTGCTCGAAGACAAAGAAAGGAAATTGTGCTCCAACGCAGCCATTCTATTCGGGCGACAAGGTGAGGTAGTAGGTATCTACCGCAAGATTCACCTGGCAGTGCACACCGGCAGCGACTCGCTCGAAGGCGGCACTACGCCCGGCAAGGATGCGCCGGTATTTGCCTGCGATTTCGGCAGGCTTGGAATGCAGATCTGCTTCGACATCGAGTATGACTACGGGTGGCGGGAACTGGCGCGCAACGGTGCGGAGCTCGTGGCGTGGCCGACGCAATCCCCGCAGACGGCGCGACCCGCCGCGCGGGCCCTCGAGAACCGCTACTACATCGTTTCCAGCACATGGCGCAACAACGCCGCCATTTTTGAGCCAACAGGGAGGATTGCGGCACAGATTCACGAGCCGGCACATATTCTCGTCGAGCAGCTCGACCTCAGCTACGCCATTCTGCCCTGGAGCCCCCAGTTGCATAACGGAGCGGCGCTGCGCGAGAAGTATGGTGATCGAGTGGGCTTCCACTACTATGAAGACGAAGACCGCGGGATTTTCTGGTCAAACGATCCCCACACCACCATCGGCGACATGATGCGCTCGTTCGGGTTGAGCGAGCAGTACCTGGAATTGCGGCGCATCCAGAAGTTGTTGCTGAAGGCGGGAGCGCCCGAGTAGCGAATGTTTACCTTGATTAACTGACCTGTTCAGAGTGGACTGAAAACCGATTCTCGCCGTCCGCGCCCTGTGCTACTGTAAGAACCAAGACACCTGGAGGACTGGAAGTCAATGCAGTGGACGCGACGGAATTGTCTGAACGCCATTGGCGGCGCGCTGGGCGCCACTCGCCTTTTGCCGGCGCAGGTCTCTTCCCAGGCCGGCGCGAGCAAACTCGCCATGCCGGGTCTGTTTCGCGGGCGCGTGGTCGCAGTCGAGCATCCGGGATCGATTATCGAGGGCCGCTATCAAGCCGAGCCGGTGCGGCAAATGATCCGCAAGGGAATGGCCGAGATCACCGGAGCAGACGGCTGGGCCGACGCCTGGCGGTTGTTCGTGGAACCGGGTGACGTGGTGGGCATCAAGGTGAATCCCGTGGGGCAGCCCCACGTGATCTCGGCCGCCGAGGTGATGCGCGAGATCATCGCCGGATTGAACGCGGCCGGCGTCAAGAACAAAGACATCGTGGTCTACGACCGGTATCGTGCGCAATTCTTTCATGCCGGCTTCGACAAGTGGCTGCCCGAGGGTGTGCGTACTTCAAACGCGGCCGAAGATTATGATGCCGTGCAGCAGGCCATCGAGGGCTACGATCCGGACCATTACATGGACATGGCCCTGACTCTGCCGGGCTATGACGCGACCAGTCTGACGGCGCGCCGGTCTTACGCCGCACACTTCATCACGAAAGAGGTCAACAAGCTGATCAACCTGCCCGTGCTGAAGGACCACCAATCGGCGGGGGTCACGCTGGCGTTGAAAAACCTTTCACACGGCCTGGTCAATAACGTCTGCCGCAGCCATTCCTCGAGTACCCTAAACACCTGCGGGCAGTTCATTCCCGCGGTGGTCTCGATGCCGGTGATCCGCAACAAGGCGGTGCTGCACGTACTCGACGGAGTCAAGGGTCTGTATCATGGCGGTCCCGGCGCCCGCCCGGAGTTCGTGTGGGAGCACAAGACGATTTACTTCGCCACCGACCCGGTAGCACTGGATCATATTTGTTGGAAAGCGATCGATCAGAAACGCGTGGCCATGGGGATGAAGACCATCGCCGAAGACCGGCCCGACAAATACAGCACCTTCTGGAACCGCCAGCCGGAGCACGTGGAAATCGCGGGAGCGTTGGGGCTAGGGGAGTGGGACGAATCCAAGATCGACATCAGGAGAATTCGGCTCTGACGTATTACGACGACCTGGGCCTCTCCGCCCGTGCGTCGGGCGACGAGGTTCGGCAAGCCTACCTGAACCTCGTGCGCCTGCTGCACCCCGATCTGGCGTCTGAGCCCTCCTTGAAACGATTCTCCGAGAACCAGTTGAAGCGTGTGAGCCGCGCTTATGCCGTGCTGTCCGATCCCGACCGGCGCCGGCGCTATGACTCGCAATTGGCAAGGGCGGATGAAGAACCACCCGAAGAGCCGGTTAGCGCCCGGCGCAGCGTCGGCCGGAGCCGGGCGCGGGCCTGGATCACGCTCGGCTGGCTGATCTGCGCTTTCGCGGGAATCGTGGGCATCGGCTGGTACGTGAGCGAGCAAGCCGGGACCCCCTCGGAGCCGGCGCAAGTCAGCGCTGCGCCCAATCCGCCGGCTGCCACCGCGACTTCATCGCTGCAGCCAGCCACAGCTTCATCCGACGCTGCGGACAAATCTGCGGATCCCGATTCTGTGCACTCCGAACTGGCCACTGCCAAGGCGGATCGCGATCGCGCCCTGGAGCAGACCGTCCTGCAAGCTAAGGAGCTGGATTTTCTGACGGGCCGCATCTTGGCCGGCAAGCCCGGCCCTGGATCCAGCCGCCTTTCGGGCGTCTGGGCGCTCCCACCGTCCCCGGCGGCACAGGCGGCGTCCGCGTTTACTCCCGAGGCCGTGGATCTCATCGTCAGCGTACAGCAGGATGTAATACAAGGCCGCTTCCGGGCGCGTTATCCGGGCATGGGCGGGCCCGATCCGCCCATGGTGCGTTTCTATTTCGAAGGTAAGCTCCAGGATGACGTCGTCAACGCCACTTGGAACGGCGAGGATGGATCGAAGGGCGAAATCCAACTGAAGCTTTCGTCCGACAATGCCTTGCAATTGGTCTGGTCCTCCACACAGCCGGGCAAGCAGAGCGGGCCCGACTCGGGTACCCTGGCGCTGGTGCGCAAGCCCGGTCTGTAACCACCGCCCGTAGCGTATCATCTTAACTACAATGCCTCAGCCATTAACGACGCCGGTACCCGCTGGCGCGCAGGATGAAACGGCTCGGCCGAGCCGGCCGTTTGCCGAACGCGTGGTTTCTCTCGACGCCTTCCGTGGCGCCACCATGGCCCTGATGGTGCTGGTGAACACGCCCGGCGACGGGGGGCACGTCTATGCGCCGCTTGAGCACTCGGAATGGAACGGCTGGACTCCCACCGATGTCGTCTTTCCGTCCTTTATGTGGATCGTCGGCGTCGCGATCGCGATTGTAGTTGCGCGCCGCCTGGCGGCAGGAGTGCCGCGGGCTCACATCTTCGGCCAGGCTTTCCGCCGTGCTGCGATTCTTTACGTATTTGGCCTCATCGTCTATGCCTACCCGACCTTCGATCTCTCCACCCAGCGCCTCCTCGGCGTCTTGCAGCGCATCGCGATCTGCTACCTGATTGCGACCGCCATCTACTTAACGACCAACCTTCGCGGCCAGATTATCTGGATCGTTTCGCTTCTCGCCGGTTACTGGCTGCTCATGACCCTGGTGCCCGTTCCCGGGTATGGGGCCGGCCGGCTGGACCTGGAAGGCAACTTCGCACATTACGTCGACCGCATCGTGCTGGGAGCACACAATTACGCAAACACGAAAACCTGGGATCCGGAAGGAATCATCAGCACGATTCCCGCGATTGCTACGGTTCTGTTCGGAATCATGGCTGGACACATTCTGCGCCGGGAGCGTCCGCTCACCCAAAGGATCATCAGGCTTTTGGCCGTCGGCGTGCTGCTCCTCGCCGCGGGCCAGATCTCGAACATCTGGCTGCCCATTAACAAGAAGCTCTGGACCAGTTCGTTCTCGATGTTCATGGCCGGTCTGGATTTCGTCATCTTCGCGGCGATGTTATGGCTGGTGGATGTCCGAGGCTACAAGCGCTGGGCCAAGCCGTTCGTCATTATGGGCATGAACGCCATCACGGTCTACTTGATTTCTGAGCTGCTCGATCAGGTTTTCGACGTGATTCGCTTCAGCTCCGGCGGACACGTGGTCACGTTGCACTGGTGGCTCAACAGCCTTTTCACCACGGTAGCATCGCCTATCAACGCGTCGTTGCTTTTCGCGATTGCTTACACGCTTCTGATGTACCTGGTAGCGTACGCGATGTACCGCCGCGGCTGGTTCTTACGCGTTTAGGCGCGCTATTCGTGTCGGAGGGCGGCTATGGGATCGAGGCGCGCCGCTTTCATCGCCGGCCACATGCCGAAAAACAGACCAATGCTGGTCGCCACGACGAAGCCGGTAATGACCGACCACATAGGCACGGTTGAAGGCAGGCTGGGCACGAGTGTCCGAATGGTCACGCTGAGCAGCCACCCGATGAGGATGCCGATCAGTCCGCCGGATGCGGTCAACGTCATGGCCTCCAACAGGAACTGCCAGGTGATATCGCTACGGCGCGCGCCGATGGCCTTGCGTACGCCGATCTCGCGCGTCCGCTCCGTGACCGACACCAGCATGATGTTCATCACTCCAATACCGCCCACCAGCAGACCGATGGAAGAAATCACCACCATCACCAGCGCCACCGTGCTGATGATCTGGCGGAAATTGCCGATGACCGAGTCCGCGCTCGCGATGCCGAAATTATTGGGTTCGGTCGGCTTCACGTGCCGGCGCCGCCGAAGCACCTCCGCCACTTCATCCTTGGCCCGTTCCATTTGTCCCTCTTTGACCAGAACAAAGATGATGTTGTCCTTGGCTTCAGGGTAAAGTTTCTTGAAGGTGTCGTACGGGGTCAGGATGCCCTTGTCATTCTCGTCGTCGCCCAGGAATGACTTGAACTTGGTGAGGACGCCGACCACTTCCAGGCTGTGCCCGTCCGCAACGAACGTCTTTCCAATCGGATCCTCATTTTGGAAAAATCTCTTGCGCACGCCGTCGCCAATTACGGCGATATCGCGCCGGTGCAGGTCCTCGACGTCGCTAAAGAACCGGCCTTCCCCCAGCGCGGCGTTCAGAAGGCGCACGTGCTCCGCGGTAACGCCGACAAACAGGGCGTCCACCATATCCTGACCTTTGTACTTGGCGGTAACGGGTGGCAAGCCCATGTCGTTGATGCCTAATCCGGGAAACAGCTCCACCGATACCGTATCCACCGACGGGCACTGTTCCTTAATCGCCATCGCATCGTCGTAAGTCAGCGGCTTGCGCGTCCGTTCCTCGGGGGTCAACCGGTGCGGGTTGCCGACCTCTAGCTTGTAAACGTACAAAGTGCGGGTGCCGAACTGCTCCATCACATCCACCAGTTGCTTGTCCAATCCGGCAATGATCGAAGTGACGGCAATCACTGTTGTGGTGCCAATGACTACACCGAGCACGGTCAGAAACGAACGGAACTTATGCGTGCGCAGGGTGTCCAACGCCAACCCGAGATTCTCGCGAACATTTTGACCGTATGACCGCATCGCTTGACTCGCCCTCAATTCTCCGTTCGCAGCGCCTCAATGGGATCGAGGCGTGATGCTTTGTTGGCCGGGTAGATGCCGAAAAACAACCCCACGGCGGTGGATAGAGTCAGACCGACCACTACGGCACTCGCGGGAACAGAGGCCGTAAACACCGCATTGACCAGCTTGGCAATGAGGATCGCCAGAATCACTCCCGCGATTCCCCCCGTGCCGGCCATCACACCCGACTCGATGATGAACTGCCACAAAATGTCCTTCCGCCTGGCTCCCAGCGATTTGCGAATGCCGATCTCATGCGTCCGCTCGGTCACGCTCGCCAGCATGATGTTCATGATCACGATCCCGCCCACCACCATGAACACCGCCACCAGGCCAATGGTCACGGCAAAGATGGTGCCCGTCAGGCCCTGCCATGCAGCCATGATTGTGTCGGAGGCGTTGATGCCGAAAGTATCTTCTTCCTTGTAGGGAACGTGCCTGCGAACGCGCATCAGCGCGCGTGTTTCGTCTTCCAGTTCCAGCATGTGCTGGGCATCCGGCGCCATGACGAAGACCAGCAGCTCCGGCCGCGTTGCCCAAACCACCCGATAGGTCGTCAGCGGGACAAAGGCGAAGTTATCCTGGCTTTGTCCAAACGTGCTGCCCACTTTTTCCATCACTCCAATTACCCGGAACGGAATGCCCCCCAGTAGCACTTCTTTGTCCAGGGGATCAACCCAGGGAAACAATTTCTCCACCAGGTCCTGCCCGATCACGCAGACCCGCGCATTGTGCTCATAATCGGTGTCGTTGATATACCGTCCCCGCTCCACTTTTTCGCGGCCGATGTCGGCATGGCTGGGGGTCACCGCCGTCAGTTGGATTTCCTCGATCAGGCGGTCTCTGTAGCGCGCGCGGGGATTGGGCTGCAGGTTCGCAATCGCCGAGATGTGTTCGTATCCGCGCAGGTTCTCGACCAGATAGTCGTAGTCCTGCATGCGGATGGGCAGGTTACGCCGCCTGGCCTTGAGAAACGAGTCAAATCCCTGCGCCCACTGGAACTGATGCAACACGAAAGTATTGGCGCCGAGATTCGCAATGTGCGTGGCGATGTAAACGTTCATGCCGTTCACAATCGACATGACCACAATCAGCGTAGTTGTCGCGATCACCACACCCAGCAGCGTGAGGAAAGACCGCAGTTTGTGACTGCGCAGTGCCTCGAGCGCGAGCCAGAACGCCTCGCGCGCGGTTACCCACACGCTGACGCCTTTGTAGGTCTTGGTGACCCGCGACTCCATAAACGCCTCAGATGGGGTGAGCATTGGCACGGCTAAACCTCTGAGTGTAATGCTTCATACTGATTATCGCCGATTCGGCACGCTCAACGCTCGATCAGCCTGCCGGCCGGCTCGTCAAGAAACCACTCCACTCCCTCAGCCTCGCGCAGACCGAGTTGCGCAGGGTATTTCAGGGGATCGTACGGCTCCTGGAACACCGCTCGCACCGCAGTTGCTTTGTCCTCTCCGGCCACCAGCATGGCGGTGTGACGCGCCGCCAGCAGCACTCCCGGAAGTAGGGTGATGCGCCATTGCGAAAGCTTTTCCACCCGAACAGGCGCCGCAATCTTTTGCCGGTCGGCGATCAGCGGTTCGCCGGGAAACAGGCTGGCGGTGTGCGCCTCGGCGCCCATGCCCCGATGGATCACGTCAAATCGCGGCAACTCATCCGGCCGGACCTTAAAGAAGCTGCCGATTTCTTCTACATACATGTCCGCGGCCGTCCTTGGATCAAGCTCGGCGTGAATGCGGTGCACCTGCTCCGGCGGAATGGCGGCGGGCAAGAGCAGCGCCCCGTTCGCCAGTCTGTAGTTGCTCTGGTTGTTGTCCGGCGGTACCGGCCGCTCATCCACCCAGAAAAAATGAATCCCCTTCCACTGGAACTTGGAAGCCGCCATCCGCTCAAACATCAGCTTCGGTGAGGTGCCGCCCGACAAGGCAATCGTCGCCTGGCCCCGCTCCGCCCGCGCCTCTTCCAGCACGCCCAGAATATATTTCGCACACGCCTGCGCGGCCGCCGGCGGATCGGCAAAAATGTGGCGTTGTACGCTCACTGCCGCTCCGCAGCCAGCCTCCCGGCACGCGCCAGGCTCTTCTCGTAGACCGCATCGCGCCCCGGAATCGACAGCTCCTCGCGTAGAAGCTCATAATCATTGTCCGGCGGAAACACGGCATGACTTGCGAGCGTATCGATTTGTACCTCCGCAAACTGCTGCGCCCGATCTCCGGAAACGAAGATGGCGACGTGCAATCCGCCTTCCACCGGCCCTGTCAACTCGAGACGCGAAATCTGCCCCGCCCCTACATCCGGCGCCGCCTGCCACTTCACATGCGGATGGGCACCAGCGCTCTCCAGACACTCTGATATCCACGCCGCCAGATAATACGCGCCCGTCGGCGGAAAAGTTCCCCCGTACGTGACCGCCACCTGCGTTAGTTCCGGCAGTCGCGCCAGGTAACTACGGCTCTCGAAAATCTGCGAGATCAGCTCCCGCACGCGCGTCAGCCGCGTCCACGCCAGATCGCCGGCTACTTTCCCGGTACGCTGAATTTGTGCCAGAATCGCCGCCGGATCTGGAAATGCTGATGAATCCAGCAACAGCTTGTGCGCAATCCGGGCGATTTGGGGGAACTCCGGCAATCCGAACAATCGCGCGCTGCGGCACCAGACCATCACCGGCAGATCAGCGACCGCCAGAGGAAGCACCACCGGGGCCAGATCGGGCAGGCTGGCATCCGACGCACTGATCTCGATCTGTTCGCAGCAGATCTGCCGGCGATGCCCAAACGGCATCCAACATTGCGAGAATACGCGCGACGCCAGCTCTCGCATACCCGAGGGATGGAAGCGAATGACGATCGCACGGCTGGGATGCTCGGGCATCAGCGCTGCCATCGTGGACCACACGTCGCTCGGGTCTTCCGATTCCTCCACCAGCGTGATCAGCGTCATGGTGCACGCTCGCAGCACGCCCGATGAATGCGCCGGATCCGATTCCTTACCCAGCGTCACCCAAAGCTCCGCCAATTCCCGCAGCACGCGCTCGGGTTGGATCGTCGTGCTCACGGCGTTCTCCATGTGTGCCCGCGGCGCGCCAGCATCTCATCGGCCGCCTTCGGGCCCCACGTTCCGGCGTCGTAGTTGGGAAAATCGAACTTCTGGTTCTGCCAAACGTTCAGGATGGGCTCCACTGCCCCCCAGCTCGCCTCCACCATGTCCTGCCGCGTGTACAGCGTCGCGTCGCCGATCATCGCATCCAGCAGCAGCGTTTCGTATGCCGTGGGCGACCGCTCGCCGAAGCTCGTTCCGTAATTGAAATCCATCGATACCGGCCGCAGCTTCATCCCCGCACCCGGCCGTTTCGACAGAAACCGCAGCGAGATCCCCTCCTCCGGCTGGATGCGCAGGATGAGAAGGTTCGGCGTGGACCCGTCATCGTTACCGCCAAACACCGCATGCGGCGCCTCGTTGAACTGAATGGCGATTTCGGTCACTCGCTTGGGCAGCCGCTTACCCGTGCGAATGTAAAACGGCACGCCCGCCCAGCGCCAGTTGTCCACAAAGAACGTTGCCGCCGCGTAGGTGTCCGTCTGCGACTGCCCATCCACTCCCTTCTCCTGCCGGAATCCGGGAACGTCTGCTCCGCCGATCCGCGCCGGTCCATACTGCCCCGACACCGAATTCGCAAGAACCTCATCCGGCTTCATCACTCGCACCGTGCGCAGCAGCTTGGCGCGCTCGTCGCGCACCGCATCCGGCTGAAATGTGGCGCTCGGCTCCATGGCAATCGTCGCCATGATCTGCAGCAGGTGGTTTTGAATCATGTCGCGCAGTGCGCCGGCTTCCTGATAATATCCGCCGCGCCCTTCCACACCGATCGATTCTGCCGCCGTGATCTGCACGCTGTTCACATACCGCCGGTCCCACAGCGGCTCAAAAATGCCGTTTCCGAACCGGAACGCCAGGATGTTCTGCACCGTCTCCTTACCCAGGTAGTGATCGATGCGATACACATCGGATTCGCGGAACACCTCGTGCAGGTTGCCGCTCAGCTCGCGCGCGCTCTCCAGGTCGTGCCCGAACGGCTTTTCAATGACAATCCGCCGCCACCCGTTGCCCGCCGCCAGGCCCGCCGCACCGATACCCTTGGCCGCCGCTGCATACTGGCTGGGCTGCGTCGATAGATAAAACAGCACGTTGCCCGCCGTGTGGCGGCATTCTTCAATCCCGTTCAGGTGGGACGCCAGATTCGAGAACGCCCCCGAATCGCCGATGTCTCCCGCCATGTAGTAGAGCCCCTGCGCGAAGCCGGACCACACCTCTTCATCGAACGGCGAGTCCTCCAGGAACTTCGCGACAGACTCACGCATGCTCGCGCGAAACTGATCGTCGGACATCGGCGTGCGCGAAATTCCAACCACCGCAAATCCCGGTGACAACCGCCTCTCATACGCCAGCCGGTAGAGCGCAGGCAGTAGCTTGCGCTTCGTCAGGTCTCCGTTCGCTCCGAAAATGGCTACCGCGCATTCCGGAATGCGCCGCTCGAAACGCAGAGGATCCTGAAACGGGTTCGCCGAAGCCATGTTCTTCAGCTTATCGCAAGGCCTGACCGTAGCGCCGCAGAGCACATGTTACGATTCCGTTGCACCCTCTGCGCTCTCTTCGTCCCCTTCCGGTACACAGTAAACGCCGGCAGCAGTCCTGTGCGTCTTGAAGCGGCGAGCCGGCGTGCCGCGAATCAACCAGCCGGATTTCTTGGCCGTTCTCGGCGTCTCTGCGTCTCGGCGGTGAAAAGTAGTTTTCCCTTTGGCGCTACCTGCGGATTCAAGCCGCGCGCTTGCGCAGCCATGGCGAACCGAGTAAGATAATTCTTCCTTCCGAGTTTCTATCGGGTCCAAAGACCAAGCGAGCTTGGAGTATGTCTGCAGAGGAGTTGTTGTAGTCGGATTGTATGCAAAAGCTGGGTAGCAAAAAAATTCTGGCGGTGGTCAGCGATCTGTTCTTCTCCGTCAAGATCAATGACGCCGCGAAGCGCGCCGGCATGTCGGTCGAGTTCGTCAAGGGTGAAGATGATGTCCTCGCCAAGGCTAAAGCCAAACCTGCCCTCATCATCTTCGACCTCAATTTCGACAGCGCCAACCCGCTCGAGATTATCCGCAAGCTCAAGGCCAACGCCGAATATAAAGGGATCAGTATGATTGGATATTTGTCACACGTTCAGGGCGAACTCAAACAGCAGGCCCATGAAACCGGATGCGATATGGTCCTCGCCCGATCCGCGTTCTCCCAAAATCTTCCGCAGATCCTCAAACGCCACTCCGGCGCCGTGTAGGGGCCGGGCAAGCCCGCCCTAGCGAAATCGCGCCAACTCCTCCACTTTTCTCCACGCCGCTCCGGAATCAATCGACTCTCTCGATAACTCCATCCCCTCGCCGAACTCCGCCGCTTTCCCCGCCGCCACCAGCGCCGCCGCCGCGTTCACCAGCACGATGTCCCTTTGCGAACCCCCCGCACCTCCCAACACCGCGCGCGCAATCGCCGTGTTCCCGTCTTTGCCTAGCCCCTTCAGCGCCGATGGGTCCGCGCGTTCCACGCCGAAATCTTCCGGTGTCAGCGTGCGACGTTCGATGCGTCCGCCTCGAATCTCAAACGCCGTCGTCGCCGCCGTAGTGGTGATCTCGTCCAGCCCGTCCGACCCATGCACCACAAACCCGTGCTCCAACCCGAGCTCGGCCAGAGCTCCCGCCATCAATTCCGCCGTCCGCTCCGAAGGCGCGCCCACCAACTGCGCGGTGGCCCCCGCGGGATTCGTGAGTGGCCCCAGCAGATTGAAAACCGTGCGCATCTTCAGCTCCACCCGCACCGGATGCGCGTGCCGGGTCGCGGTGTGAATCGCCGGTGCAAACAGAAATCCGATCCCGATCTCGCGTATCGCCTGCGCCACCTTTTCCGGCGGAAGCACGACCGCGATGCCCAGGCTTTCGAGCAAATCCGCGCTGCCTCCCTGGCTCGAAATCGACCGGTTCCCGTGCTTGGCCACGCGTACCCCCGCGCCCGCCACTACGAACGCAGCGATGGTCGAGATGTTGAACGTTCCCTGCCCGTCCCCGCCGGTCCCGCAGGTGTCGAGCAGCACCTCGCCGTTGAGCCCCGCGTCCACCCGCACCGCGACCTCCCGCATCGCCCGCGCGAATCCTACCAGTTCCTCCACCGTCTCTCCCTTCATGCGCAGCGCCGTCAGGAACGACGCAATCTGCACCGACGAGACTTCGCCCGCCAGAATCGCCTGCATCGCCGCGCGCGCCTCTTCGGCCTTCAGATGACGGTGTTCGGCAACGGCGTGCAGGTACTGCAAAAACGGCATGTTATAGTGAAGAATTAGTCTGGCTTTCTCGCCATACTAGCACGGCATAACCCATGAAAATTCATGAGTATCAGGCCAAGGACATCTTGGCCCATTACAAGGTCCCCGTGCCGCGTGGAGAAGTTGCGTTTTCGGCCGAAGAGGCCGTAGCCGCGGCAAAAAGAATCGGTGGCAGCGTCGTCGTCAAAGCCCAGATCCATGCCGGCGGACGCGGCAAAGGTGGCGGCGTCAAAATCGCGCGTAGTGCCGATGAGGCCGAAGAACTCGCCAAACAGATCCTCGGCATGACCCTCGTCACCCATCAAACCGGCCCCGAAGGCCGCGTCGTCAAGCGCCTGCTGATCGAGGAAACCCTGCCCATCGAGCGCGAGCTTTACATCGGCATCGTGCTCGATCGTGTCCAGGCCAAACCGGTATTCATGGCTTCAGCCGCCGGCGGCATGGAGATCGAAGAGGTCGCCGCCAAAACACCCGAGCTGATTCTCAAGGAAGCCTTTGACCCCGACATGGGCCTCCAGCCCTACCAGGCCCGCAAACTGGCTTTCGGCATGGGTATTCCCGCCACCAGCGTGAATGCCGCCGTTGCCGCCATGATCGCGCTCGCCCGCGCTTACGTCGCCATCGACGCCTCGCTCGCCGAAATCAATCCTTTCATCCTCACCAACGATGGCAAGGTCTACGCCCTCGATGCCAAAATCAATCTCGACGACAACGGCCTCTACCGCCACAAGGACCTGATCGAGCTTCGCGATCGGAACGAAGAGGACCCGCTCGAAGTCGAAGCGTCCACCTTCGGCTTGAATTACATCAAGCTCGACGGCACCGTCGGCTGCATGGTCAACGGCGCCGGCCTCGCCATGGCCACCATGGACATCATCCAGTATGCCGGCGGTAAACCCGCAAATTTCCTCGATGTCGGCGGCGGCGCCAACGCCGAACAGGTGAAAAACGCCTTCCGCATCCTCCTTTCCGATCACCATGTCAAAGCCGTGTTGATCAATATCTTTGGCGGCATCCTGCGCTGCGACACCCTCGCCACCGGCGTCGTCGGCGCTGCCCACGATCTCAACATTCAGGTGCCCGTCGTGGTTCGCATGGAGGGCACCAACGTCGAGCTCGGCCGCAAAATTCTCACCGAATCCGGATTCAATTTCACCGTCGCCGAAGACATGCGCGACGCCGCCGAGAAAGTCGTGAGGCTCGCGGCATGAGCATCCTCGTCGACCGCAGCACGCGCCTCCTCGTCCACGGCTTCACCGGCCGCGAAGGAATGTTCCACGCCCAGCAGGCCATTGCCTACGGAACCAACGTGGTCGGCGGTGTCACCCCCGGCAAGGGCGGCACGCGACATCTCGATCTTCCGGTCTTCAACACGGTCGCCGAAGCGGTCCAGGCTACCGACGCCAACGCTTCCGTGATTTTTGTTCCCCCGCCGTTCGCGGCCGACGCCATCATGGAAGCCGCCGACGCCGGCATCCCCCTCGCCGTCTGCATCACCGAAGGAATTCCCGCGCTCGACATGGTCCGCGCCTGGGATTTCCTCCGCGGCAAATCCATGCGCTTGATCGGCCCCAATTGCCCCGGCATCATCTCGCCTGGCAAATGCAAAATCGGCATCATGCCCGGCCACATTCACAAGGAAGGAAACGTCGGCGTCGTCTCGCGCTCCGGCACTCTGACCTATGAAGCAGTCGGACAGTTGACCAAGCTCGGTATCGGCCAATCCACCTGCATCGGTATCGGCGGCGATCCCGTCATCGGCACCAACTTCGTCGATGCCATCCGCCTGTTCAATGACGACCCTGATACCCACGCCATCATCCTGATCGGCGAAATCGGCGGCAACGCCGAAGAGACCGCCGCCGCCTACGTGAAAGAGCACGTGAAAAAGCCCGTCGTCGGCTTTATCGCCGGTCAGACCGCCCCACCCGGCCGCCGCATGGGCCACGCCGGAGCCATCATCTCCGGGGGATCCGGCGCGGCGCCCGACAAAATCAAAGCCCTCAAAGCCGCCGGCATTACCGTCTGTTCGTCACCCGCCGAAATGGGAGAAAAAGTAAGAGGCCTTTTATGATCGAGCGAACGTTGTCCATCATCAAGCCCGACGCCGTAGCCGAGGGCCACACCGGCGATATTCTCGCCGACCTCGAAAAAGCCGGATTCAAGATCCTGGCGCTCCGGATGACCCGCCTGTCCCAGGCACAAGCCGAAGGCTTCTACGCTGTCCATCGGGAACGTCCGTTCTTTCCAAGCCTGGTAAAGTTCATGACCGAAGGTCCCATCGTTGTGATGGCCCTCGAATGCGAAAACGCGATCGCAAGGCTCCGCGAATTGATGGGCGCCACCAATCCCGCCAACGCCGTCGAAGGCTGCATCCGCAAGCGTTTCGCCACCAGCATCGAACGCAATTGCATCCACGGCTCCGACTCGCCCGAAACAGCCGCCGTCGAGCTGCGCTATTGCTTCAGCACCCTGGACCTCCTGTAGGGGCGAAACACGCCTCGCCGCGCATTCGCCACATCTTACCGCCTCTTTCCCCAATCCATTCAATGGCTTGGCCAAGGAATCCTCTTCATCGGCCACTTCCCCCGCATATCCTGGGTCGGGATGCCGTTCCTCTCACAAAGTCCCTCCAAAACATATACTTGCGGCGAATTCTGCTTTTTTGCAAAACAAACCCAATCCCAAAATCGGACAGTCCATGGCTGCCGGTCCGGGCATAGACATATAGGTTGGGGGGTTAACGGTGTCTCCCCAACTAATCGCAATCTTGTTTCCAGAAGCTGGATCGCCGAAAAGAGTAGGAGACACCTGAAAACCCGGGAGGCAATGGAAATGTCAAAACCACTAGCGGTGAGGCGCGCTCGATTTCGCAGAACTCTGTTCTTCCTCGGATTGACAACAGCCCTCACGGATCGATTGGCGGCACAGGCTTCCGGCGGATTCCAGAACTCCGCACCGGCGGACACCCTGGCCTCCATTGCCCAGGTGGCTTCGGCGGGAGGCTGGGATACCACCCTTACCCTCGTTAACCTGAGCACCGTGCCAGCGGCAGCTACGCTGAATTTCTTCGATGACTCCGGCAATCCACTCAGCCTGCCGTTCACTTTCCCGCAGGGCACCATGACCGCCACAACCAACTCCACCGTTCAAGGCACCATCAATGCCAGCGGCCTCCTGTTGCTCGACACCACCGGGTTACCGACCGAGGTGGCCAATATCGGATGGGGGCTCATGCAAGCCAGCGGAACCGTCAGCGGCTACGCCCTGTTTACCAACACGCAAAACAATTGGCAGGCGGCAGTGCCGATTGAAACGCTGAACGCCAATTCCTATCTGCTGCCCTTCGACAATACGGGAGCCCTGAGCACCGGCCTGGCCATCGCGAATCTGTCCACTCAGGCGGCCGATATCAACGTCACCATTTGCGACGACAGCGGAACAACCATCGGTACCGATGTAATCAGCGTGCCCGCACAGGGCCACACGTCTTTTATGCTGAATTCGGTGTACCCGGTTACCGCTGCCATCCGTGGCACCGTCGAATTCGAAACACCCACCGGCGGCCAGATCAATGTACTGGGGTTGCGCGCCAATGGTCCGGCACTCACCACGCTTCCGGTGCTGGCGGACGTGGGTACCGGTGGAGGATCCATCGCACACGTCACTTACAATCAGGGCTGGCAGACCGCATTCACCCTGGTCAATACAGGAACGTCCCCGGCGCAGGCTACATTGAGCTTTTTCGATGACTTTGGCACCCCGCTCGCCATGTCGGTGATGTTCCCGCAGACCGGCGCGGTGTCTGACTCCACAACCATCACCCAGACTCTGGCTGCGGGTGCGTCTTGGATCATACAAACGAATGGGGTTGACAATTATAAATCGGTCACGGGATCGGCTCTACTCTCCACCACGGGCAACGTGAGCGGATTCGCCATCTTCCGTTATGACCCGAGCCAGCAGGAAGCGGTCGTGCCGCTCGAAACCCGCAATGCCAGCACGTACACGGTGGCCTTTGATAACACCGATGGTCTCGTGACGGGCATGGCTCTGGCCAATCTAACGGACCAGGCTGTGAGCCTGACCCTGATCGTTCGTAACGATAGTGGCGCGGAATTGTCAGGCGGAATCGAGAACCTGCCCGCATATGGACACACGGCTCTGGTCCTGTCACAGAGCTACCCGGCGACCGCAGGAATCCGGGGTTCGATCGAGATTGAGGCACCCACTGGTGGCGAGTTCAGCGCCCTGGGCCTTCGATTCACGCCCAGCCAAAACATCACCACCATCCCGGTACTGACTAAGTAGTGCTGACGGCGCGGCGAGCATTCTCGCGGCCTATTGCGCTTTCTTCGGAGCGTTGAGCGATCGCTCCACCATATCATGTACGTCCGTAGACACCCCGTGGTCTCGTCACAGCCACCGCATCATTTCTGGAAATACCGTGCGCAACATGCTTTGTCCGTGCCGCTGAATGCCCCACGAGTAGTTCACCTCATAACCCTTCTCCGTGAGGGCCTGCTGCATCCGCACGTTCTGGTAGAACCAGTCGCGAGTCTGATCGTAACTGCCATCCGCACGCAGCCCGCGATTATCGTTCCGGCCGTCGACAAGAAATACGCGCAAGGGCTTCCTCTCGCTGTTCCGGATGATGTCGGGATACGCGTTCCCGCCGCGAAGATTGGTGAAGCTGCCGACGTTGCTCAGCACCTTGCGGAAGTCGTTCGGCCGTTCCCAGGCGACCGTAAATGCCGCGATCGCTCCCGAGCTGGAGCCTCCAATACCGTGGCGCTCCGCATCTTTCGAGATGTTGTACTCCTTGTACAGCACGGGCATCAGTTCATCCACGATGACCCGGGCGTACTTGTCATCCAAAGTGTTGTACTCAGTCGGCCGATTCGTGTCGCGATCCCCCCAGTTGCTGAGAGTCGGCTCCGGTTGATCGGGACGCCGTCCGGGGTTGATGAAGACGCCGATCATGACCGGAATTTCCCTCCGGTAGATGAGGTTGTCCATAACGATCTGCGCGCGCACATCACCTTCTGGTGCCATGAAAGCCTGACCGTCGTTGTAGATCATCAAGCTCGCCGGCGACGCCGCATCGTACTGCGCAGGAACATAAACCCAGTAAGTGTGCTGCGTTCCCGGATAGGCCTCGCTCGGCAGCGTGAAGGGACCGCGGATCTCGCCCCTGGGAACTCCCTCATGCGCGGTCGCGTCAGGCGCCAGTTGATAATACAGGTCGGTATTGGGTGTCTCGGCCGCCGCCGGACGCTCATGCGGCAAAGTACTGGACGCGGGAGGCGACTGGGAAAGTGCTGCGACCGCGAGTACGGCATAGATTGGCGCAGGATTCAGCTTCATGGTTTTCGGCAGCCAACATAACACAAGGAAGGCACACCTAGCATTTTCTCATCGAAGGATGAGCCTGGACGGACGAGGTGAAGGTGGATCGGGGCTGAGTCCTTTCTGTTTTGGTTTTGAGAGAAACAGTCGCACCCGTCGGCGCTGTGGGAATGTGGGAATCGCGGCAGCGATTTCCGAGGGTTGTGGAAAGAGAGGGAAACTGCCGTTTGTTTTCCTCTCTTTCCACGGCCCGGCATTTCCACAGCGCGGGGTTGGCTTTTTTTATGCGCTGCGTCTCCGGATTTTGATCCATAACTGGCGTTTGGCTTCTTGCAGGTCGCGGGCGGCTTCGGTGTCGGTTTGCGCAGCCGCCTGTGCGTCCAGTGTCGCTATGCTTAGTTCCGGGCGCAGAAAGCCTGCGCACCCCGGCCGGTGGCGCAAGATCTCCCACGGTGTGGCCCAACGGCGATACACGCGCTTGAGCTTGCCCTTGGCCGTGCGGACGATTTCGGGAATGCCGCACGGCCGGTGAAAATTCAGATAGGGATTCAGAAACTCGCGGTGAAACTGGCCCACGGCTTCGGCGTGTTGGCTGGCAATATGGCCCCAGCCAATGTGTTTGCGAATCACCGCGCCGTTCTTCGATTCCACCAGGCCGTTGTCGTTGGAGTGGCGCGGGCGTGACTTGGTCTGCGCGATCAGCAACTTGTTGAGCAACCGGGCCACCGTGTGGTTGATGAACTCGCTGCCATTGTCGGAATGAAACCCGTGAATCCGGAACGGAAACTGATCCAGCAGGTCTTCCAGCACTGGGATCAGAAACGCTTCGGCAATCTGTGGCGCCGCGCCCACCACCTGCCATTGCGTCACTTCGTCGACGGCATTGATGTGATACAACCCCTTTTGTCCTTGTTGATCGCCCTGATGCACGGTGTCGACCCGCAGGTAGCCCGGCCGGCCGCGCGGATCGGGTCGCCGGCGCTCGCCGATGGAAACCGGCGTGGGCCGTGTCGGTTGATACGTGCTGTTCCGTTTGCGGTACGCGGCAGTCTTGCGAAAGCGGTAGATCTGCGCCACCGAGATCCCCGCCAGCCGCTCGAACACGGCTTGGCCATACGCGCAGCACTCCCGCTCCAGAATCCGCCGGGTCGCCGGACCGCTGAGTCCGCCATGCATCCGGTCGACGTAGGCCAGCAGTTCGATGTCCGCGGTCGTGTACCGCGCCGCGAATCGATGCCGCTGGTAAGGCTGCGCTTTCACTTGCCCCTTTTCGCGGTAACTCGACACCAGCCGCGTGACTTGTGCCCGGCTCAGTCCGGTCATTTTTCCCAGGTACTGCCGCACCAAACCCTTCTCGGCCCGGCCTAACTGCATGTAGTCCTGCTCCCGCAGCGTCCGCTCCACCCAACTGTATGTCTCCTCCCGCCTTTGGCCGGCAAACTCTACTGGGGCGGCTGCGGCCAACAACGCCCGCATCCCCTCCAGGCTCATTTTTCCCGAATCGTTCATGCTGATGATCAATCCCCAGCATCCCGATCTTTCCTTTCAGGCTCATCTTGTGTGAGAATCCATTCCCCGCTCCAGGCTCATCTTGCATGAGACAAGACTTCAACATCAGGCTTCTGCCCTCGCGTGCTATCATCGGCGCGAGCATGAAACCGTTCGCGCTCTTGTTGCTCGCCTCCACCTGTTGCTGGGGCGCGGAAAAAATCCGCATTCTGCGCGACGAATTCGGCGTGCCCCACATCTTCGCGGAAACGCCGGCGGGCGCAGCGTACGCCTCCGGCTACGCGCAGGCCGAGGATCGGCTTGAAGAGTTGCTGCGCAATTACCGCAAGGCCGAAGGCACCATGTCCGAAGTCTTCGGTGAAAGCTGGTTTCGCCACGACTACCGCCAGCGCCTCTGGCGCCACCGGCGCGTTGCTGAGGAGCATTACAAGGATCTCAGCCCGCTCTCGCGTGCCATCATCGAAGCTTTTCAAGCCGGGGTGAAGCAGTTCATGTCGGAGCATCCTGACCAGGTTCCCGCCTGGGCGCCAAAGATCGAGCCCTGGCAAGTCGTCGCGCTCGGCCGCTACATCATCTGGGGTTGGCCCGAAAGTGAAGCGGGCGGCGATCTGCTGCACGCCGGGATTCAGCCCGATCCGATCGCCTATCACGGCTCGAACGAGTGGCTCGTCGCTCCCGGCCGCACTGCCATGCACGCGCCCATCGCTCTCATCGATCCGCATCTCACCTGGTATGGCGAATTCCGCTTCTACGAAATGCGGGTTTACGCCGGCGATCTGGCGTATTCCGGTGCAGCCATCGTTGGTGTCCCCTTCCCTACCCTGGGCCACAGCCGATACGTTTCGATCGCCATGACCACCGGCGGCCCGGATACCTCCGACGCCTACGAGGAAGAAATTCAGGACGGGAAATACAAATTCCACGGCGAATGGCGGTCCATCCAAAGCTGGACCGAAAAAATCGGCGTGAAAGTCGGCGACAAAGTCGATTGGAAACCGGTCACCATCGAATTCACCCACCACGGCCCCATCGTCGCGCACAAGAACGGCAAGGCCTACACGCTTGCCATACCCTATGCCGACGAGTTCGGCCTGATGGATGAAAGCTGGGCCATGATCACATCTCACAATCTCGCGGAGATGAAAAAAGCTCTCGCTATGCGGCAGTACATGGCGCAAAACATCATGGTGGGAACCGTCGATGGTGACATTTACTACGTGCGTAACGGCCGCGTGCCCGTCCGGCCGGCGGGCTGCGATCCCTCGAAGCCCATGCCCGGTACCGGCGCGTGCGAATGGCAGGGCATCCACCCTTTCGAGGATCTCGTGCAGATCCAGAATCCGCCGCAAGGCTACATGCAGAACTGCAATATTTCCCCGTGGGTCATGATGAAGGATTCACCGCTCGTACCCGAAAAATACGCCGCCCATCCGTACCTGTATAATGCAGGCCGCACGCCTGCCAATCAACGGGCCGCCATGGTGCTCGACGATCTGGCCGCGGCGCAAGACCTGACCGCCGGGCAGGCGATGGACATCGCACTTTCCACCCAAGTCTACGAAGCTGATCTGTGGCAGGAGCGCATTCGCAAAACCGGCGCCGCCGGCAATTTCGCGCGCAGCATTCTCGATTGGAACCGCCGCAGCGATGCGGATTCATCCGGCGCGCTCGCCTACTATCTCTTCAAGATGGCGCTCGGCGAGCGCGGCACGCTGATCGAGCCGCCCGCCGATCTCACGGATGATGACCTCCGCGCCGCACTCGCCAAAGCAGAACAGCAGTTGCATGCCGATTTCCCACTGGGCGCCGTTTACGGCACGTTGTTTCGCGTGGGCCGCGAAGGCTCGCCCCGAAACTGGCCGGCCGGCGGAGGCACCTTGCCACTAGCCGCTATGTCCACACCGCGCGCCATCAGTTTCGAAAAGAAAGACAAAATTATGCTGGGTAATGGCGGGCAGACTTCCACGCAGCTCGTCATCCTCACCAAGCCACCGCAGTCCTGGATGGTGCTCCCGCTAGGCGAAAGCGACCATCCCGATTCGCCGCATTTCGATGATCAGGCGGAGAAACTCTTCAGCAAAGCACGCATGAAGCCAACTTATTTTCTCCGCCGCGAAGAACTTGAAAAGCATCTCACCGCGGAAAAGGATCTGACTTATTAGTCCCACCGTCACGATCTTCAAAATCAATACGTCGACGTTCGATTGCTCGGGCGCGATGGATATCCTGAACACAGCCGAACGGGCCCGCGCCGGCCGCTACCGCTTTGACGAGGACCGCGCGCGCTACCTCGCCGGACGCGCCACGCTGAAGCGCGCGCTCGCCGAGCGCACCGGGCTTCGGGCATTGGACCTCTGCATCGAAGAAGCCGATTGGACCAAGCCGCGCCTGGCTCTCCTTCCAGGCGATCCGCCGATTTTCTTTAATGTTTCCCATTCCGGCGATTACGCGCTGGTGGCCGTCACCGATGCCGCCGAGGTAGGAATCGATATCGAGCAGATTCGCAGCGATTGCCCGATTGACGACCTCGCCCGCCGATATTATTCGGCTCACGAATATAAAATGTTGCGCAAGTTGCCTGCCACCCGCCGGCTCCATGACTTTTACCGCCTCTGGACCGCTAAAGAGGCCGTGCTTAAATGTGCCGGACTGGGTTTATCGGTACCGCCCGCCCTGCTTGAGGTTAGGCTCAGTGCCAGCGCCGCTCCCGCTATTCATTGCCTCGACCCGCAACGCCGGTTTCTGGAGCAGATTTTGGTACGCGAACTAATGGTAGCGGAAGGGTATGTATCGGCCGTTGCCGTAGAACGGCATACGGAAATTCGGATTAATATCATCTAATTATCAGATATCTCCGTGCCAGTACTAGTACTTCTGTTGTGCGCCAAAGGTTAATTCCTTATTGAGCTGTAGGTATATCTTCGCCACATTATTAGACAGAAGCAGTATGGGAT
>JASHOO010000668.1 GCA_030041035.1 Bryobacteraceae bacterium
TATGGTGAGGACAACTACCGCTCCGACCTCGGGCCCAGTGAAATCTTCGCCAAGGATGGTTTCATCTTCGTCTATCAGGATGTCCGCGGACGCTGGATGTCAGAAGGCGAGTTCGTCAACGTGCGCCCGCATAAAGACACCAAATCCGGACCAGCCGACACCGACGAGAGCACCGACACTTGGGATACCATCGACTGGCTCGTCAAGCACCTCCCCAACAACAACGGCCGAGTCGGCATGTGGGGCATCTCTTACCCTGGTTTCTACGCCGCAGCCGGCATGATCGATGCGCATCCCGCACTCAAAGCCGTTTCCCCCCAAGCGCCCATCGCCGACTGGTTCATCGGCGACGATTTTCATCACAACGGTGCGCTCTATCTGACCCACATGTTCCGCTTCTTTTACGGATTCGGCCGCCCGCGCCCCGAGCCCAGTCCCGACGCTCCTCCCCTCGCCACCGCCACTCACAATCCCGATGGATATAGTTACTTCCTCCGCCTCGGAGCGCTCTCCAATATCGATGAGAAGGTTTTCAAAGGAGACGTCGCCTTCTGGCGCGACATCGTCGCCCACCCCGATTACGATGAGTTCTGGCACTCCCGCAACCTGCTCCCGCATTTAAAAAATATCCGCCCCGCCGTGTTGACCGTAGGCGGTTGGTACGATGCGGAGGATCTATACGGCGCGCTCAACACGTACAAGGCCGTCGCGCGGCAAAGCCACACCCACAACATGCTGGTCATGGGTCCCTGGTATCACGGCGGCTGGACTGGCGATGGAGATCACCTCGGCTCCATAACGTTCGGCGCTAAAACCGGCGAGTTCTTCCGCGAACACATCCAGTTTCCCTTCTTCCAGTACTACCTGAAATGGCAGAAGGATCCCGATCTTCCCGGCGCCTACGTCTTTGAAACCGGCTCAAATCAGTGGCGCCAATACGACACTTGGCCTCCCCAAGACACCCAGCCGCGGCCCCTCTACTTCCATGCCGGCGGCAAGCTTTCCTTCGCGCCCGCCGACGACGACAGCCCCTTCGATGAGTACGTCAGCGACCCCGCCAAGCCCGTTCCCTACATCAGCGAAACATCCTTCAACATGACTCGCGAACACATGGTCGAGGACCAGCGCTTCGCCGCCGCGCGCCCCGATGTCCTCGTCTATGAAACCGAGCCGCTCTCCGCCGACCTCACCCTAGCCGGCCCCGTCGAGCCGCGCCTCTTTGTCTCCACCACCGGAACCGATTCCGATTGGGTCGTCAAGCTGATCGACGTCTACCCCGACACCTACCCGGATCCCGATCCCAACCCGGCCGCCGTGAAAATGGGCGGTTACGAACAATTAGTGCGCGGCGAGCTGATGCGCGGCCGCTACCGCCACAGCTACGAGAAACCTGAACCCTTCACGCCCGGCAAAGTCGATCAACTCGACTACGCCATGCCCGACATCAACCACACCTTCCGCCGCGGCCACCGCATCATGGTGCAGATCCAAAGCAGTTGGTTCCCGCTAGCCGATCGCAACCCTCAAAAATTCGTGGATATCTACACCGCCAGGTCCGCTGACTTCCAAAAAGCCACCGAACGCCTGTACCACTCCCGCACCGCCCCCTCATCCGTGCAGGTCCGTGTCCTACAGTAACCCGTGCCCGCCCACCGGCGTTGTGATCACCTTGCTCTCCATCTCCGCTGGCGCCTTGCGCCGCGCGTAGCCGGCTCGGCACTCCAGGAGCTCGGAACCGCGCCATCCCGCCCGGTGTCTAACTCAGAATGCCGCTGCTCGTGCAAGACCTGCGCTTCGGAATCCGCATGTTGCTCCGTAACTGGACCTTCACCGCCACCGCGATCCTCGCTCTGGTCCTCGGCATCGGTGCCACCAGCGCAATATTCAGCGTTATTTATGGCGTCCTGTTGAAGCCGCTCCCCTATCGCGATCCCGATCAACTCGTCCGCGTCTATGAAAACAACCCGGTCGAAGGCTTCCAAATGTTCCCTCTCTCGCCGGCGGATTTCTTCGATTACCGCAAGCAGAACACCGTGTTTCAGGACATCGCTACTTACTTCCGCCAGGACCGGCAGTATGGCGGCGATAGTCCTGAACGCCTGATTGGCATGCGCGTCTCGTACGGATTCTTCCGGCTCTTCGGAGTCCAGCCGCTCCTCGGGCGTGAGTTCACCCAGCAGGAGGAAGCCGCCTTCGGCGCCACCGACAGCGCCATCATCAGTTACGACCTTTGGAACCGGCTGCTGCAACATGACCCGCGCGTAATCGGCCGAACCATCCAGCTTAACGGCAATCCTTTCCGAATCGTCGGCGTAATGCCTGCCGGATTTGAGCAGGTGAGCGGGGGCGCGCCCCTTCCGCGCGGCGAAGCCGTCGGATTCTGGCTGCCGTTCGATATCCCGTCGGGTCCGCAAGGCGTATCGCGAGCGTTCCGCTACTCCAAAACCGTGGCGCGTCTCAAGCCCGGAGTCACCATCGAACAGGCGCAAGCAGCCATGAATGTCATCGCGAATCATCTCGAGGCCCAATATCCCGACGACAGGAACTGGCGCATCCAGCTCCAACCTCTCCACGACGATTTAGTCGGTCATGCGCGCCCGGTATTGCTGATCCTGGCTGGCGTGGTTGGGTTCGTACTTCTGATTGCCTGCGTCAACGTCGCCAACCTCCTGCTGGCACGCGCCACGGTCCGTGAGCGCGAAATGGCCGTCCGCGCGGCCGTGGGCGCCACCCGCGCCAGGCTGATTCGTCAGTTGCTCACCGAAAGCCTGCTGCTGGCCTCCCTCGGCGGCACTCTGGGACTGCTTCTCGCATACTGGGGTGTGCGCACGCTGGTCGCTCTCGGACCCGACCAGGTGCCCCGCTTACATTCGATCCGCCTCGATCTCCCCGTCGTCCTGGTCAGCGCCGTCACATCCCTGTTGGCCGGCGTTCTGTTCGGCATCACGCCCGCGCTTGCCGCATCTGTGCATCCCGGCCAAATGCACGGCGCGGCGCGCCCGCGCGGCATCTTCGTGATCGCGGAAATTGCGCTCTCATTCGTCTTGCTCATTGGCGCGGGTTTGTTATGGCGCAGTTTCGTCGCGATCAACCGCGTCGACCCCGGCTTTCATCCGCACGGTGTCCTGACCATGAATACCGCGCTCTCTTATCCCAAGCTGATAGGCGCCCGCAAGTACGTCGCATTTTATGAGCAATTCGTTGAAGACCTGGCGCACCTGCCCGGCGTGACCTCCGCCGGAGCCGCTTCGCATCTTCCCTGGACCGGGGGTAATGATCTCGCGCTATTTAGCATCGAAGGCAGGCCCAGGCCCGCGAACCTGAGCATGCACGCGGAATTCGTGTTCGTCACGCCCGACTACCTCAAGACAATCGGCGTGCCGCTCCTCGCCGGCCGGTGGCTCAGCCCTTCGGACCACTTCGACGCCCCGAAGGTTCTGGTGGTCAGCAAGACTCTGGCACTCCAGTATTGGCCCACCGTGCAATCCTGCCTGGGTCAGCGAATCTCTCTGGTCAGCGACCAAAACATCATCAGCACACCCATCACCATCGTCGGCGTCGTCGGCGACGTGAAGGACAATCCGACGGACCCGGAGGCGCAGGCCGCCTTCTATCAGCCTTTCTTGCAGAACCCCAGTTTCGGGAACTTTGTCGTGCTGCGCTCGGCCACAGACCCCGCGACGCTGATCCCGGCAGCCCACGAAGTCGCCCGACAGATGGGGAACGATCTCAGCATCCAGAACATCCGGCCCATGGACGACGTGGTGGCGGCGGCCGCCGCCACGCAGCGATTCGCGCTCCGGATGGTCGGCCTGTTCGCTGGCGTGGCCTTCGTATTGGCTCTGACGGGCATATACGGTGTGATGGCGTACGCCGCCGGCCGCCGCGCGCGCGAGATCGCCATCCGCATCGCCCTCGGCGCCAAACCAGTGGATACGCTAGTGCTCCTGCTCGCGCACGGCGCTCGGCTAACCGCCGCCGGCATAGTTGCAGGCATCATCGTGGCGGCCGGGCTGACGCGCCTGCTCGCGGGGCTGCTCTATCAGGTGAGCACCACGGATCCCGTGACCTTTGCGGCCGTCGCCGTGACCTTGGCCCTTGTATCCATGGCCGCTTGCCTCGTGCCCGCGCAAAAAGTTCTGCAAATCGACCCGATGAACCTCCTGCGCCATGAGTAGATGTAGCGCGGGGCTACCGCGCCTTTAGCGGGAGACCCGCGGTCCCTGTTGACAAACTGCCGCATTTCTTCTACTATGCAGAATAAATGCCAGGGCGAGCTTACTTGGGCGAATTGGAGCAAATCATCCTCCTGGCTCTCGTCCGTTTAGGCGACAACGCCTACGGTGTCCCCATCCGTCAGGACATCGAAAAACGCACGAAACGCAGCATCTCGATCGGCGCCCTCTACCGCACCCTCGAACGTTTGGAAGATAAAGGCTTCGTCAGCTCCCGCACCGGTGACCCGACCCCCGAGCGCGGCGGCCGCGCCAAGCGCTTTTTCCGCGCCGAACCGCCGGGCCTGCGCGCGCTGCGTCGAACCCGCGAGGCTCTGGATGTGATGTGGGAAGGCCTCGATCCCAAGAGGGTTTGATTCCATGAAACGGAAACCCCCACGCCTCGCTTGCTTTCTCGTCCGGGATGAATTCGTTCTGGGTGACCTCATCGAGGAGTACAACAACTGCCACCGATCGGATGCCTGGTTTTGGAGACAGGCTTGGAGCCTGCTGGGCTTTTCCGGCCGCGTCGAAAAAACCGAAAGGAAACGTTCCGTGAATCTCTTCAGCGATCTTTCGACTGATTTCCGCTACACCGCGCGAACCATGGCGAAAAGCCCGGGCTTCGCCCTCGTGGTGACGCTCGCGATCGGCCTCGGTGTCGGCGTCAACACCTGCATGTTCACAATCCTCGATTCTCTCGCCTTGCGCCCGCTCCCTGTGCCCGACTCCCAGAGTGTCGTGGGCGTCTACCAAACGTTCCAAGGCAACGCGGCGCGCAATGTGAACGGCGAGGCAAGCCTGTTTTCGTTTCCGGAGTACCAGCGCTATCGCGATCAAAACCGCGTCTTCTCGGGTCTCGCGGCTTACTACCCATTCTTCAATGCGACACTCGCCGGCGAAACGCCGCGCGACATGACCGGCGAGCTCGTGACGTGCAACTATTTCTCGGTGCTCGGCGTCCAGCCGGCACTGGGCCATGCCTTCGCCGCGAGCGACTGCGCCGCGCCGGGCACCTTCCCCGTCGTGGTGTTGAGCGATGGCGCTTGGCGAAATATCTTCGCTGGCGACCCCTCCATCATTGGTAAATCGATCACCCTCAATAGCGTCAGACTTACGGTGATCGGTGTTGCGCCCTCCGGGTTCCACGGAGCGCAGATCTCCGCTGCCGGCTTCTGGGTCCCGCTCACCATGAATCCGCTTATTCACGTCGACGTCCATGCCGTCGACTTTTTGAAACAGGAGAATCTGAGCTGGCTGGTTTTAGTGGGGCGTTTGAAAAACGGCGTTGCACTCGACCAGGCGCGCGCTAACCTGAGCGTGATCGCCGGCCAGATCGATCAACTTACTCCCGGCCGCAAGACAACGCTGTCGGTTGACATCGCGACATTCATGAGCACTCCCGAAGAGCGGCGCGGCGTGCTCACCGTGGCCAAAGTGATTTTCGCGGCAGTCAGCCTGGTCCTGTTGATCGCCTGCGCCAATGTCGCGAATCTGCTGCTGTCGCGCTCCTCTGCGCGGCAGAAGGAGATTGCCTTGAGACTGTCAGTGGGCGCCAGCCGCGGAAGACTCATCCGGCAATTGCTGGCGGAAAGCGTGCTCCTGGCTCTTCCCGGCGGTTTCGCCGGCGGGATGGCTTCGGTCTGGATGCTCAATCCTCTCTTCCGGACGGTCGTTGCTCATCTCCCTTCTGACTTTCCGCCAATGGCGCTGGATCTAAATCCCGATCTCCGTGTTCTCGCGTACACGCTGGCGCTGACTTTGCTCACCGGAATCGTCTTCGGTCTTGCCCCGGCGGTTCACGCATCGCGGCCTGATCTCAACACAGCCCTCAAAGCGGAAGGCAGCGCGTCTGGTACCGATCGTTCACGGGGATGGCTGCGCAGCGCCCTGATCGTCGCCCAGGTTTCGGTCTGCCTCGTCCTGCTGATTTCCGCCGGCCTGCTCGCTCGCGGCCTCGTGGCCGCCCAAACGGTCGAACCCGGCTTCCGCACCAACCACGTGTTCGTTTTCCGGTTCGATCTGAATAACCACAAGTACGACAACGCGCGCGCCGCCGAGTTTCACCGCTTGCTCGCAGA
>JASHOO010000669.1 GCA_030041035.1 Bryobacteraceae bacterium
ATGTCGACCAGGGCACGGGGGCCAAACAGAAGCTCAGGCCAAGCGGATTTCGCCAGGCCCACCTGCTCAAGCCGCTCGCAGAGCTGTGCCCGCCCCTCCTGGCTTGGGACCACTGCAACGGTTGGGCGAAACTCGGAGATCTGCCCGGCCAGCCGATCCACATTACGGCCCGCGGCGAGCGCATACACCTCGTATCGGTGGCCGTTTTGCCGGATCACGTCCAGCGTGTTCACGCCTATCGAGCCAGTGGAGCCGAGGACGGTCAAGCGGGACATGCGGAGTTGGTGGGCTTCAAACCATGCTATCACGGAAGCCGGAAACGGTCATGTGACCATCCGTAAACCATACTTTGTCGATTTTGAAATCCGTTTTTTTGAAGACCCAAACCCTTTCGGGCGCCGGGGAGGATTGCTTCAGGGGTCTTTATTTAGAGGTTAGTCTCGCTTTGGTGGGAGTTGCCTCCCCGGCTTGATTCCAATATTAGAATAGTCCCCCAAGAAATGCAACCAAAATTTGTATTATTGGTTCATGCTAGCTTACCGGGGCCGTACTTCGACCCCGGTAATGGACTCTAACACCTTGATTGTGGAGCAGATATCCTCTTCCCCATGTCCCGTGGCGATGGCCGCCTGAAACATTTGCCGGGTAAGTCCGGTGAGGGGAAGCGGCACGTTGAGCTCTTTGCCGGATTCGAGCATCAACCCGATGTCTTTGTCCATCCATTTCACCGAGAACTGGGGACTGAAGTCGCGACGGAACACGTACGGCGCCTTAAAATCTATTAATCCAGACTTGGCGGCACTGTTGGTCAGTATTTCGAGCATCAGTTGGGGATCGACGCCGGCCTTCGTGGCCAGTACCATACCCTCGTTGAATCCTTGTAACAAGTTGGAAAGAATCAAGTTTTGGCTCAACTTGGCTTGCAGGCCCATGCCCGCCGAACCGCAGTAGTAAATCTTCTTCCCCATGGCTTCCATCCATGGGCGGATTTTCTCCAAAATCGCTTGGTCGCCACCCACCATGAAAGTCAAAGTTCCGGCATTGGCGCCGGGGGTGGAACCGGTGCAGGGGGCATCGAGGTAGTGGGCGCCTCTTTTGGCTAGAGCTGCGCCGATTCGGCGGCTGCCGCTGGGCGAGATGGTGCTGGCGTCGGCGACGATGGTGCCGGAGCGAACGCCTTCAATGACTCCATCGGGGCCGAGGTTCACCTGCTCAGCCATGGCGGTGTCGCCCACGCAGAGGAAAACGCACTCGGCATGCTGCGCGGCCTCTTTCGGGGTAGCGCAGAATTTGCCCTTCTCGGCCGCAGCCAGTTCCTTCGCTTTTTCCGCGGTGTGCGACCACAGCGCCACTTCGTGTCCGGCGCGCAGCAGGTTGCGCGCCATCGGATAACCCATGATTCCAAGGCCTAGAAAGCCCAGCTTCGCCATTCCAGTCTCCTGATGTGAGGTGAACCGCAATTGTACGATGCATCGAGCATATGCGACAATTGCCCACCGATGAAACCTGCGGTTTTGGTTACGAAGCGCATTTATCCGGAGGCGATCGAATATCTGAAAGCGCACGCCGAGGTGGATTACGTCAACTCGGACGACGGCCTGCCCGCGGATGAATTGTTAGCGCGCATTAGCGGCAAGCAGGCAGTGGTGAGCCAGCTCACGGACAAATTCACGCCGACAGTATTGGATCAACTGGATGGAGTACGCGTGATCGCCAATGTAGCGGTCGGGTTCGACAACATCGACGTCGCGGCGGCGACACGGCACAAGATCCTGGTTACGAATACGCCCGACGTTCTGACCGACACCACGGCTGACTTTGCGTTCGCGCTGCTAATGGCCGCGGCGCGGCGAGTGGTCGAAGGGCATCACTTCGTGCATTCGGGCCAGTGGACGAAATGGCGCATCGATCTGCTGGTGGGGCAGGATGTGCATCACCGCACACTGGGGATTTTCGGTATGGGGCGCATCGGGCAGGCGGTGGCGCGGCGCGGGCGCGGGTTCGAAATGCGGATTCTTTATCACGACGCGATGCGCGCGCCGGAGGCGGTGGAGCGCGAAACAGGAGCGGAGCTGGTGAGCGCGGAGCGGCTGCTCAGCGAATCCGATTTTGTGAGCCTGCATGTGCCGCTGCTCCCCGAGACGCGCCACATGATCGGGGCGGAGCAGCTTCGCCGGATGAAGCCGACGGCGATTCTGGTGAACACCTCGCGCGGTCCGGTGGTGGATGAAGCGGCGTTGGCCACGGCGCTCGCGGAGCACGTGATTGCCGGAGCGGGGATCGACGTGTTTGAGAATGAGCCGCGGGTGCATCCGGGCCTGCTGAAGCTGGACAACGTGGTGCTCGCGCCGCACATCGCCAGCGCGTCGGTGGATACGCGACGAAAGATGTCGATGATGGCGGTCGAGAATGCAGTCGCGGCGCTCGAGGGGAGACGGCCGGCGAACCTGCTGAATGCCGAATTGTGGGCGGGGGATGGACGCGTGTGAGTCGCGGCGCCAGGGCTA
>JASHOO010000670.1 GCA_030041035.1 Bryobacteraceae bacterium
AGCACCGAAAGGATGACGTCATTGATCGTGGCCCCGGCGACGTCCCGGATCGCCGCCATATCGGCGATATCAAACTGCGTCCAGCAGAACTTCCGGTCGCCCGTGCAGGGCTTGTTGAAAGGAAGCCGCTCGACCGATGCCGCCAGTTCCGGAAGCGCTCCCACAAGATCCTTCACGCGCGTCGGATTGCTCAGAAGATCCTGTGCCAAGCTGAGCATGGCAACTTCAGCCGTCATCATGCCCCGCAACGAGGTGTCGATGGCACTGGCGATCGCGTCTATCAAGGAGGGAGCCGGCGGAGCCTTCCGCAGCCGGTGGCGCGGCCTGTGGGGACATTCCGTTCCCTCGGGCGACGCATCGAGCAACAGATTCACAAGACTCACGCCTGCGATGCCGTCGGCCAACGAGTGATGTATACGCACGATCACGGCGCCGCGGCCGTCCCGTAGGCCCTCAACCACATAGCATTCCCACAGCGGCTTGGACCGATCCAATAATTGGCTGAAAATGCGGCCGGTCAGCTCTTCTAATTCCGCCTCGCCTCCAGGAGAATCTATCCTGACCCGGAAAATGTGGCGGCGAATATCGAAGTTTGGGTCGTCCTCCCAAGTCGGATAACCGAGGTTGTAGGGCGGCATCACGACAATTTGCCGGTACCGGGGAATCAGGTGTAATCTCGACGCAATACTGGAGAGAAAATCGTCAAAGGAAATGGGACCGTCGAAAATGAAGACGCTGGCAATGGCGAGGGGGATCTCTTTGCGCTCGAGATAGAGGAACGCAGCATCGACTGGTGAAAGTGTGCGGCTCGCTTCTTCTGCGCGCTCCCTGGGCGTTGCTAGAATTTCCATAACATGCTCCTTGGGCACGTCCCCCAACGAAACCGCAACACCGGTCAGGCGGATTTGAATATATTGGGATCTGTTGATCCAATATCAGAGTAAGCTGGATTAGGAGTTAAGTCAAATGGAAACCGCGAGTCTGGCCTCCTCCAATGCGAACGCGTTCCATACGCTGCACATAGCGCCCGCTCTCGTCTCGGCTCTCACGTCCTACATCACCTTGTGCGATGGCCCGCATGACCAGCTCGCCGTGCACGCGCCCTTTACCGGCGAAGTGCTCGCCACCATTCCGCTCGCGAGCGACGCCGACGTCGAACTGGCGGTCGCGCGCGCCCGCGCCGCTCAGCCCGCATGGGCCGCCCGCTCCTTCGCCGATCGCGCCGCAATCTTTCTTCGTTTCTATGATCTGCTCGTTCAACGCCATGCCGAGGCGCTCGATCTCATTCAACTCGAAACCGGCAAAGCCCGTTGCCATGCCTACGAAGAGATTCTCGATACCGCGATAGTGTCCCGCTACTATGCCCTGCGCGCGGAAAATCTGCTCCGCCCGCGCCGCCGCAAGGGCGCCTTCCCTTTGCTCACACAGACTTGGGAGTTCCATACGCCGGTTGGTGTCGCGGGCTTTATCGTGCCCTGGAATTACCCCCTGACTCTGGCGGTCACCGATGCCATCCCGGCCCTTATGGCCGGAAACACTGCGGTTCTCAAACCCGACCGCCAGACTAGCTTGACCGCACTTTGGGCCGTGCGCCTCCTCCGCGAGGCCGGACTCCCCGCCGACGTCCTCCCCGTGGTCACCGGGGAAGGCACAACCGTCGGCCCCGCGCTCGCCGCACGCGTCGATTTCCTGATGTTCACCGGCAGTACCGGTACGGGCAAATCGGTCGCCGGTCGTGCCGCCGCCCGGCTGATCGGTTGCTCGCTCGAGCTCGGCGGTAAGAATCCCATGATCGTCTGCGCCGATGCCGATGTGGAAAAAGCGGCGGATGGTGCGATCCGCGGGTGTTTCGCCGCCGCCGGCCAGCTATGTGTTTCCATCGAAAGGATTTACATCCACGAATCGCTCTTCAACCGCTTCGTCGACCGTTTCGTCGAGCGCGCCCGAAATCTAAAAATGGGCGCTGCGTTGGATTATTCGGTGGATCTGGGCTCACTCACCTCACCCCGGCAACTGGCTAAAATTGAAGAACATGTGCAGGATGCCGTCGAAAAGGGCGCCAAGCTGCTCGCCGGCGGCCGGCGCCGGCCGGAATTTGGTCCGCTCTTTTACGAACCCACGATTCTCACCGAAGTCCATGAAAATATGAAGGCTTACTCCCAGGAGACCTTCGGGCCGGTAGTTTCGCTCTACAAATTCACGAGCGAGGAGGAAGCCGTCGCGCGAGCCAATGCCACGAACTACGGCTTAAACGCCAGTGTCTGGAGCCGCAACACACGCCATGCCATAGATTTAGCGCGGAAAATCCGCGCCGGCAGCGTCAATGTAAACGAAGGCTACATCGCTGCCTGGGGGTCGGTCGATTCGCCAATTGGCGGCATGAAGGAATCCGGCCTCGGCCGCCGCCACGGTGCGGAAGGGATTCTGAAGTTCACCGAAGCGCAAACCATTGCCGTGCAGCGCGTTCCCGTCGTTCCACTGCGAGGCATGAGCTGGGATGGTTTCGCCAAGCGGTTGATTCGGTTACTGAGGCTGCTCCGCCACACTCGCATTTGAGTACCGCCACCAAAGCTATTGGCCGGCAAGCCGGCGGGCCACAACATCGTAGACCAACGGACTGAACACCAGGCCGATGTGTGTGGCGGACACTTCAAAATCCACGTTTGGATCGCCGGTCATGCAGACGTGCCAGTCGACGATGCCATCGGTTTTGGTGTAAATCGCCGTCTGGCGCACGGATTTGGGGAATTTTCCCCTCAAGGACTCGACGAAATTGCAGGTGCAAGAGGCGGTATAGCAGTCTGGCAGCACGTTTTTGCCGTGCTGTTGGAGGATATGTTCGCGGACCAGTTGTGCCGTGCGAAGGATGGAGGCGTGGGCGGCAACGCCGTTGATGGGAGCGCCTAAAGTGATGACCGAGGCGATGCGGTCGGGAGTTTGAGACGCGACGGCGCGCGCAATGGTACCGCCCAGGCTGTGGCCGATGAGATGGATTTTCCGTCCGGTGGACTGGTAGGCGGTCTCGATGGCTCGACTCAAGTGCTGCCGGATCAACAGGTTAGGGCAATCGGCATTCCAGCCGATGTTGGAATAAAAGGGTTTATAGCCGATGCGTTCGAGCCAGTTGCGGAACTGCCCTAAATAAAGGTCCGTTCCGAGAAAACCGGGCACCACGACTACGGCCGAACCGTCTCCAGGCGGAATAGCGTATCCCCAAAAGACCGGGGAGATACGGAGGAAAGCCATCTCCATCCCGGCCAGCAACTCCTGCCATATAGGAAGCGGCACGGGTTGGTGCTCTTTGCGAACCGCGTGGTGGCGACGAGGCCCCATTGGTGGTTCCAGTCTAGCGAACCGTGCGGCGTTGAGACAAATGCAATTTTCCGGTTTGGTACTAGACATTTCCCGGCCGCCGCCGGCCCTTGGCGGCGCCGTGCCGAAGGGCCGACGTTGGGGGAGTGCGGCCGGAACCCAATGCCGACGGTCCGCCGCGACCGCCGGCCGGGGACAACCGCGGACCGGGGAGTGACCTTACACTCGTGCCTACGCCGCCGGTTTACGCCTCGGACGGCGAGCGGCCTTCGGTTTTGCTTCTGTTGCGGCTGCCGACTGGATGGGCTTAATGGCGAGGTCCATGAGCGATTTCTGAGCAGTGACGAAGTTCTCCACGCTCTTCTGGGTCAGCTCGGCGAGGGAGGTGCGCTCTTCGCCCGCGGCTTGTTCCATCTGAGGAGCGGGCTTGAGAGCGACTTCCATCTCATGGATGGCCAGGTTCAGAAGCTTTTTCTGGGCATCGATGTATTTCTCAACGCCCTCTTTGGCCAGCTCGGTCAAAATTTTGGATCTTTCGCGAGCCGGCTTACGGCTCTCTTTGGCAGGCTTGGTGGCGGCGCTGACTTCCTCGCTGGCCAGGTCGAGGAACTTTTTCTCGGTGTCGACGAAGTCCACGATTCCGCGGCGTGCCAATTCGGCAATCTGTGCAACCGGCCGGACTTCGTTGCCTTCGACATAGGACTCGGCCGCGGCATGGGTCTGCTCAGCGACGGCGTCGAGCAGGTGCTTTTCCATGTTAACCAGGGTGTCGACACGATGCCGCACCAGGTTGGCGACGGAACCCGCGGCTGGAGGGAGGCGCAGGGCTTCGGTCACGCTTTCGGTGACCAGCGCGGTTTCTCCGGCAGCCAGATCCAGCAGGATTTTCCCGGCAGAGGTGAGATTCTCAACACCCCGGCCGGCAAACTGGACCATGCCGGTGCCCGGCCGGCGGCTCATGCGTTCCCGGACGGCGCCGATTAAAAGGGCGTTTTCGTGCGCGGTGAGATCCAGCAGGATCTTTTGTGCGGCGACGAAGCTCTCGATTCCTTGACGAGCCCAACTCGCCAGCCGACCTGCCGGCGAGGGAGCTTGTGCTGCTGCAGGCATAGCTTGCTCCTCTTTTCTGGTGTATACTGCAATGCAGTATCCAAATTGAGTATATGAGACTGGAGGCGGGGAGTCAATAGTATTTTGGAACTGATTCTCTGAAAAAGGAATGGCCATGACCAAACCCAGTGTCATCATCAAAAAGTACAGCGACCGGCGGCTGTACGACGCGGGCGCCAGCCGGTACGTGAAGCTGGAGGACATTGCCGCGATGGTGCGGGAGGGTATCGACGTGCAGGTGCTGGACGCGCGCACGGGCAAGGACCTGACGCGGGTGATTCTGGCGCAGATCGTGATGGAGGAGGCGCGGGAGCGCGAGACGGCGCTGCCGCTGCAACTGCTGCGGCAGTTGGTGCAGGCCACCGACAAGGCCACGCATGACTTTCTTTCGTGGTATTTGAACAACACCTTCGAGCTGTATCAGAAAGCGCAGGCATCGGTGCGCACGCGCTTCACGGAGGCGCAGAGTGCTGTCTTCAGCCCGCTGACGTTTGTGCGGGGGTTGATGCGCGGGCAGCCGCTTGCAGCTGCGGCAGAGACAAGCGAGACCGAACAACTGCGGCGGCGGGTGGCGGAGCTGGAGGGGCGGCTGGCGAAGGCAGAGAAGCCGCGGGGGACGAAGGGGAGGAAGCAGAAGAGGGCGGGGTGAAGGGGGCGGGGTGAAGGGGGCGTGATGTTCATGCGATACGAAGCCGTCTTTATGCGAAAATGGCTCCTCCGTCCACCTCAGAAAAGTTGCGCGGCGCACCAATGCCAGCTTTGCGGCTAGCGCGTCTGAATCGAGAACGAGGAGACCTCCCGTTGGATTCGGCGCCGGGGGAGGGTCCCGAGGCGTTTTACATGTTGTAGAAGAACTCTTCGTAGACGATTTTTCCGTCGACGACTTTATAAATCGCAACCTCCTCCATTTGGAAACGGCGGTTCTGCGGTTTGAAGGTGGCGTCGAGTTTGAAGGTCACTGCGAAGTGGGAGCCGGCGACGATTGGTCCTTCGACTTTCGACGAATGCACTTCGTGGTTGTCGACCCACCATTTCCCTTTGGCCCTGACGGCGTCAATGCCTTTCGCTTCGCGCGATTGTCCCGCGGGCGCGCCGGCTTCCACACTGACGATGTGGGGCGCGTAGAGGGCTTCGGCGGCCTCCTCGAATTTAGCGGCAGAACAGAGTTGAACGAGCTTGTTGGCGACTTCCTGTGTGGTCACTGATTCATCTCCTTTGAATATCGAATGTCTTTACGACGCTAGCACGGGAGCGGCCGGCGCAGTGTTACAAACGCGTAACGTGTTTTTTCCTACAAGAGTACGGCCGAAGGGGCGGATATAATCGATCTCTACGGAATTCTGTTCGAGGAAAGGAGACGTCATGGGTCTTTTTGGGAAATCCTGGGTTGCGGTTGCGGCGGTGACGGCTTTGCTGGCGGCGAGGCCGGCACGGAGCCAGTCGGATGAGTCGCATGCGGTTGCGGGCGGGGGAATAACGGCCGCGGGGTGGATGGGAAAGGTGGACGCGAATGCGGAGAGGGCGGGGCAGACGGTGAAGGATGCGAAGTTCGCGCAGGACGGGGACGCCTTTGACGTGACGACGGGTCCGGCGGTGACGTATTGGAATCCGGCGAACCTGGCGAGGGGGAATTATACGGTGAAGGCGACGTTCCGGGAAGCGAAGTACATGAACCTGAACAATCATCCGCATCCGTATGGCGTGGTGATCGCGGGAAATGAGATGGGAACGGACAAGCAGAGCTACCTTTACTGCGCGGCGTACGGGAATGGGAATTTCATCGTGCGGGGATTCGGTCCGGAACCGTTTCAGATGAACGGCAGGCACGGCGAGGACAATGCCGCGGTGCACAAAGCGGCGGGGCCGGGCGAGCCGGTGACACAGGAGATCGCGATCTCAGTGAAGGGGAACCGGGTGGAATGCCTGATCAACGGGACGGTGGTGGCGGGCTATGACAAGGCGGCGCTGGTGGCGCCGGGGAAGCTGGTTTCGACCGACGGCGTGTACGGGCTGCGGTTCGCGCACAATACGGAAGTCACGGTGACGGGGTTTGGTGTGACGAAGGAGTAGGGGCGGTGGAAATCGGGAATTGAGGTCTGCATCCCGGGTTTTTTCGGTGACAACAAGAACGTGGTGGTGTCGAGCGGAGATGAGATCAGGATCAGCGCTTACCGCATCCCGCGGCATGTAATCCACTGCTGATAGGGGCGGTACTCGGCTGCCATCCGGGCAGCGTCGGAACCCAAAAAGGCAAGGCGAACAATCTCCGGATTCTGTTCGGCAGGGGGAGGCTCCAAAACATTCACTTCGTGCGTCCCACCCCGCCATCGATCGATAAACATCCGGTTGGCTTCGGCGGATACTCCGTGCAACTCGACTACGACGTCGCAGTGGCGCATCGACCGGATCACGTTAGGGCCGAACAATTGGATTTCTCCGCCATCGATATCGCTGAGGATGAGAAGGCGCTTGCCGAGAGCCAATGCCTGCAGTGCCTCGGGGCTACACCACTCCCGCAAAGAGATCGTGACACCGTTTGCCTGCGCCATGCTTTGGCAGATCTTCCGTTCGTTGGGGTCGACCTCAAAGGCAGTCACCGGTTTACCGGTTAGCCGCGCCAATCCCACGGCGAAATATCCGTCAGCCGATCCGATATCGACAATCTGCTCACAGCAAGTGGCCGCTTCGAGCAGGAACGGATAAATCTGACGTTCGTAAGTGCCTAAGAGGCAAGGCGTGGCATGGCGGCTGGCCATCGCAGCGCGGGTGTATTTCATGCCGGCGAAAGGGCCGGACTGGACTGTGTAGCCAAACCTTTCGGCAACCTCCAACGCCAAATCGATAACTCGGTGCTGCCGGAGGAACTTCATCGAGCTGCGACGAGCCTTGCGCATCTCCAGGCTCCGGAAAACCGGAGCAGGGAGTATTGACTGAATTATGGAAGCGACTATACGCTGCAAGCCCATCGGCAGACCTGGGTATTATATCAACGCGCTTTTTGCCCCCTTATAAGGACACGTGGCGTTGACAACCGGTGTCTCGGGTTCGGGTTTTCGTCCGGGTTTTCCCCGCCGGGTTGTCCTGGGTTTTCGGAGGCGGGCGCGATTCAACGCTTACCAGCGGATGAGGCCGTCATTATCTTCCACGAGGACGACGTCGTACTTGTCGATCATCGGCATCAAGACGTTTTCGAGCTCGCTTTTCCAGAGCTCTCCTTCGTAGAACTGTGCTTTCATGGGCTCGCGCCGGGCAAGGTCAGGGAAGCCGCGCATGAAGAAGAAGGTATCGGGGTCCTCGACGGAGAGAAAGGGACCCAGGATTTTCATCCCGATGGCATGGTGCGCCGGGACGGATTTCGTGCAGAAGATCTCGAGGAAATCCGCGCGTTTTCCGGACTTGAGTTTGTAGGTGCGCATTTCGATGATCATGTTGTGCCTGGCTTTCATGATGACGCGAGGAAGCGGGAGAGAACAAGCGCGCGTTTAAAGTGGCGCTGTCGCCGCCTGCGGCGCAAAGCGAAATCGGGAATTGAGTCTCTGTCCCTATTTTGCGGGGAGGTTGGCGAGTTTGTTGAGGCCGTCGAGAAAAGCGCGTGCGCTGGCTTCGATGACGTCGGTGGAGGCGCCGCGGCCGACGACTTTGCGGCCGGATTCTTCGAGCTGGACGGTCACTTCGCCGAGGGCTTCGGTACCGCTGGTGACGGCGCGGATGTCGTAGCGCTGGAGCTTCGCGGCGGTGCGCGTCACCTGCGCGATGGCTTTGCAGGTGGCGTCGACGGGGCCATCGCCGATGGCGGCGCCTACGCGCGTTTCGTCCTTGACGCGGAGCCGGACCGTGGCGGTGGGGATAGCCGAGGTCCCGCTGTAAATCTGCAAATATTCGAGCTGGTAGATTTCGGGCAGGGGATGGATTTCATCGTGCAGGATGGCGATGAGGTCCTCGTCGAAGACCTCCTGCTTTTTGTCGGCCACGGCGAGGAAGCGCTGGTAGGCCTGGTTTAATTCGGGCGGCGAGAGCGTGTAGCCCAGTTTCTTGAGGCGGTCGCGAAGGCCGTGACGGCCGGTGCGCGCGGTGAGGACGACGCGGCTTTCGACGATGCCAACGTGATCGGGGCGCATGATTTCGTAGGTTTCCCGCTCCTTGAGGAAGCCATCGACGTGGATGCCGGAGCTGTGGGAAAAGGCGTTGGCGCCGACGACGGCTTTGTTGGGCGGGACCTGAATGCCGAGCAGATCGGAGACGAGGCGGCTGGTGCGGAAGAGCTCACGGGTATCGATATCGGTGTGGAGGCCGAAGTAGTCGCCGCGCGTACGGAGGGCCATGATGATTTCTTCGAGTGCGGCGTTGCCGGCGCGCTCGCCGATGCCGTTGATGGTGCCCTCGACCTGGCGTGCGCCACTCAGAATGCCGGCGAGCGAATTGGCCACGGCCATGCCGAGATCATCGTGGCAGTGGACGCTGATGGTGGCGCGAGCGCTGTTGGGGACCTTTTCGCGGATCGATCGGATCAGGCAGCCATACTGCTCGGGGACGGTGTAGCCAGTGGTATCGGGAATGTTGACGACGGTTGCGCCGGCGTCGATGGTGGCTTGAACCATTTCGAACAGGTAGGCAGGGTCGGCGCGGCCGGCATCCTCGGCGTAGAATTCGACGTCATCGGCATACTGGCGTGCGAGTTTCACGGCATCGACGGCCATTTCGAGAATCTTGACTTTCTTTTCGGCGAGGGTGCGGCCGTAGCGTTCGTCCTGGAATTTTCCGGCGATGTGGATGTCGGAGGCGCCGATGCCGGTATGAATGCGCGGGCGCTTCGCTTTGGCGAGGGCTTTGCCGCAGGCGTTGATGTCATCGGGGACGGCGCGGGAAAGGGCGCAGATGGAGGGTCCTTGGATTTCGTGCGAGACGAGCTGGACAGCCTCGAAATCCTCGGGGGAAGAGGCGGGATAGCCGGCCTCGATGACGTCGACCTTTAACTGGGCGAGCTGGCGGGCGATCATGAGCTTCTCGCGGCTGCCGAGGCGGGTGCCGGCGGCCTGCTCGCCGTCTCTGAGGGTGGTGTCAAATACCGCGACTTTGTCGGACATTGGGCGAGACTCCTTCGTGGAAGTTCAGCGGCCACTAGTGAGTGGCATGCGGCTGTGGCGCCGATTCCCACACGACCGGACAATTGGTTCTTTCCCAATTATCCACGAGACTCTGGTAGCGGTTTTCGAGGACCGTGCGCTTGATTTTGAGGGTGGGGGTCATGAATCCGTTGCTGACGGTCCAGGGGCCATCGGCGATGGCGATGAACTGCACGCGCTCGTGGGGGTCGAGCCGCGCGTTGACTTGGTCCATCAGAGTCTGCAAGGAATGTTCGAGGGACTTCCAGTCTTCCAGGGATGTGCAGCGGCGGCGGGCTTCGGGGGCAACCAAGACGATGGCGAAGGGATTGGGGTGGCCGGCGCCCATAAGGCAGCAGGCCTCGACATCGGGATGGGCCATGAGTCGGCTCTCGATGGGAGCAGGTATCACGTACTTGCCCTTGCTGGTTTTGAACTGTTCCTTCAGGCGGCCAATGATTTTGATCTGGCCATCGGGATCGAGCTGGACGACGTCGCCGGTACGGAAGAAGCCGTCGGGCGTGAAGGCGTCGCGCGTGGTTTGGGGATCGTTGTAATAGCCCAGCATGTTCATGGGGCTTTTGACGAGCAGCTCGTTGTTCTCACCGAGTTTCACTTCGACGCCCTCAAGCGCAGCTCCGACGTAACCGGGGCGCACGTAGCCGGGCTTCGGCAGATGGGTGATGAGGGTCTCGGTCATGCCGTAGCCCTCGGCGAGATCCAGGCCGAGGTTGCGATACCAGAGGAGGATTTCGGTGGGCAACGGGGCGGCGCCGCAAGCCGCGTGGACCACGGTGTTGAGGCCGAGCTGGCGAAGGATGCGGCGCTTGGTATAGCGGTCGATGATAGGGAGGCGCAGAAGCTTATCCAGTTTTTTCTTGGGGACCTTTTCGAAAACGCCCTGCTGGAATTTCAATAGCAGGCGGGGCACGGAGAGGAAGATGGTGGGCCGTGCGCGGTGGAGATCGGCGAGGAAGGTCTCGATTCCCTCGGTAAAGAAAATTCGCGAGCCGAGAAGCAAGGCAGGCATCTCCATGCCGGCGCGCTCGACGATGTGGGCGAGAGGAAGGTAGGAAAGTGCGCGGCCCTGATCGGTGGCGCCGAGAAGCTCGGTGAGGCATTTGGCATCGAAGCGGAAGGCCGCGAAGCTGTGCATGACGCCCTTTGGCGCGCCGGTGGTGCCGGAGGTGTAGATGATTGTAGCGAGATCTTCTGCGGAGCGGGTGAGGCTGTCGCGGATGGGCGGCGCGGCCTCAAGCGCCTTTTCCCAAGTCAATCCGCCGTTGGCGGGCACATTAGGAAAACGGATCGTGAGGACGCCTTCGGGGATGCCGGAGCCGGCAGTTTCTTTTTCGTCGGTCGGGCCGATGAAACAGCCTTTGGCTCCGCTGTGCTCCAGGATCTGGCGGATCGATTGCGGCTTGAGCGAGGGGTAGACGGGCACGGTGACGTAACCGGCCATCCAGATGGCCAGGTCGGCCATGATCCACCAGGCGCAATTGCGGGAGAGAATGGCGACGCGCGTGCCTGGCTCCCAGCCTTGTGATCGGAGGCAGGCGGCCATGCGGCGCACCTCAGCCGCAGCCTGGCTCCAGGTCCAATTGCGCACATTACCGCCACCGAACGGCTGCGTCAGGAAGATGTGCTCTGGGCGCTCACGTTCCCAGCGGTACATGCACTGGAGGGGCAACTCGTCATCCAGCATGCAACGCCTCGTCTTGCTTTTTAACTTACCCGTGGGTAAGATATCATCAACGACACACAGATGTCAATGATGCGCGCGTTTCCACAGATGGAGAAGAACGCCACAGTGATGCAGCCCCACCGCCAAGCGTTTGCCAACCGGCGGCGCGATCCAGCTACCAAGCGGGAGGCGATTTTGCAGACGGCGGCGCATCTGTTTTTGGAAAAGGGCTATGGGCGCACGTTGATGAACGACGTGGCGGACCGGCTAAACATCACCAAGCCCGCGCTTTACCACTACTTCAGCAACAAGGAAGAGATTCTGCTCGAGTGCTACCGATGGGGCACGGCGCTCATCGAGGATAAGCTGAATCAAATCGCCGCGCAGAAGGGAACGGGTCTCGAAAAAGTGGAGGCATTCGTTTACGAATACGCCAATGTAATGACCGTGAACTTCGGGCGCTGCGTCATGCGTCTGGACGAGAGCGACCTTTCGCCGAAGGCGCGAGCCGAGGTGCGCGGCTATAAGCGGAAAATCGACCGGCGGCTGCGGTCGTTTATTCAGGAAGGGATCGACGACGATTCCATCACCCGGTGCGATCCGCGGATGGCCGCATTTTCTACGGCAGGAGCCGTCAACTGGATTTGCATGTGGTATAAGCCCGAAGGGCCGTTGGCGCCGGAGGAAATCGCGGCGCAATTTGCGCGCATGCTGACGCACGGGCTGGCGGCGCGAAGGAAGCGGCGCGCGACCCAGCCGCACGGATCGCGCAAGGTACAGCAACAGATGTCAGGAGTCACGTCATGATCGCAGGTAGTGTCCTCGAGCCGGCTGCGGCGTCTTCCCCACGCACGCGCTCGATCCTCATTCGGAAGGCAGCCGTGCTGGGAGCCGGGACCATGGGTTCGCGCATTGCGGCGCACCTGGCAAACGCCGGTCTGCCGGTAGTGCTGCTGGATATCGCAGCCAAGGAAGGGCCGCGCGGGGCGATTGCGGCGCAGGCGCTGGAGGCTCTAAAAAAAGCTAAGCCCGCGGCGTTTTACGAGGCCGCGCTGGCGGGGCGCGTGGCGACCGGCAATTTCGAAGACGACCTCCATCGGCTCAAGGACTGCGATTGGGTGATCGAGGCAGTGAGCGAGAATCTGGAGATCAAGCAGGCGCTGCTCGAGAAGGTAACGCCGCACCTGAAGCACGAAGTGATCCTCACGACTAATACCAGCGGCCTGCCTGTAGGGTCGATCGCCGCCAAACTGCCGGAGCGGTTGCGCCACCGCTGGTTTGGAACGCACTTCTTCAACCCGCCGCGTTACATGCGCCTGGTAGAAATTATCGCCACGCATAAGTCCGATCCGAACGCCGTGGCGGCGATCGCGCACTTTGCCGATCAGCAACTGGGCAAAGAAGTCGTGTTTGCGCGCGATACGCCTAATTTCATCGCCAACCGCATCGGGGTGTTCATCATGCTGGAGGCGGTACGGCTGATGCAGGCCGAAGATCTGACGATCGAGGAGGTTGACGCGCTCACCGGCAGCGCCATTGGCTGGCCGCGTACGGGCACCTTCCGATTGGCGGACCTGGTTGGTCTGGACGTGCTGGTAAACGTGGCGCAGAACTTTCCGCTGTCGAGTGCTGGCGAAAGGCTGACGCTGCCGCGTTTCGTCGAAACCATGCTGGAGCGGCGGTGGCTGGGCGATAAAACCAGGCAGGGGTTCTACAAGAAGGAGAAGGACGCGGAGGGGAACGACGTCCGGCTGGCGCTCGACTGGAAGACGACGGAGTACAAGCCCGCGGCGCGACCGAAATTTCCCACGCTCGAGATGGCGGCGAATGCGGAAAGATTGCCGGAGCGGCTGACGCAATTGCTGGCGGGCGATGTGAAGAAGGACAAGGGCGCACGCTTTCACTGGCGCCTGCTGAGCGCGCTGTGGAACTACGCGGCGGATTGCCTGCCGGAGATTGCCGATGATGTGGCCAGTGTGGATCGCGCCATGCGCGCCGGTTTCAACTGGGAGATGGGGCCGTTCCAGCTTTGGGACGCGGCCGGAGTGCCCCAAACCGTGGCGCGGATGCGCGCGGTGGGAGAGCCGGTGAGCGCCAATGTGGATCGCCTGCTGACGTTGGACGCGTCCACCTGGTATGAGAACCACGGACGGGAATGCTTTGATCTAGGAACGGGCAAATATAAGCGGGTGCGGGAGCCGGAAGGCATTGCCAGTGTGGCCAACTTCCGCGCGTCGCACGGAGTGGTGAAACAGAATCCAGGTGTTTCACTGGTAGATTTGGGAGACGGCGTAGCTTGCCTGGAGCTTCACTCGAAGAAAAACGCGATTGGGGAAGACATTGTCCGGCTGGTGACGGAAGCGCTGCGGCCGGACGGCGAAGCGGTGCGAAATTTCGAGGCTTTTGTCATCAGCGGTGACTCGGACAGTTTTTCCGTAGGCGCGAACCTCATGCAACTGCTGCTGGCCATACAGGAAGGTGAGTGGGAGGAAATCGATCGCGCCATTCAAGGGTTCCAACGGATGAACGGGGCCATCAAGTTCTGCCCGCGGCCGGTGGTAGTGGCGCCGTTCGGCATGTGCCTGGGCGGCGGTGCGGAAATGGCTCTGCACGCGGCGAAGCGAGAAGCGCACGCGGAACTGTATATCGGGCTGGTGGAATGCGGAGTGGGACTGGTTCCCGGAGGCGGCGGCTGCAAGGAGATGACGCTGAACGCAGTGGAGGCGGCCACGGCGGTGCGCGGCAACGCGCGGGCGGAATCGGTCGAACTGATGGAGGCTTTGCGGCGGATCTTCGAGACGGTGGCGATGGCGAAGGTTTCGACGTCGGCTGTCGAGGCCCGGCGGCTGGGGTTTTTGGCGCCGGGAGACCGCATTACGATGAATCGCGAAAGGCTGGTGAGCGACGCCAAGGAATCGGCGCTGACGAAAGCGCTGGCGGGATATGCCGCGCCGGTCGCGCGCGACGACATCCCGGCGCCGGGCGAGAATATTCTGGCCTCACTCAAGATGGGCGTGCACATGATGCGCGAAGGGGAATACATCAGCGATCACGACGTGAAGGTGGCCAACTGGGTGGCGTACGTTTTGTGCGGCGGTCCGATTACGCCGGGCACGCTGGTGAGTGAGCAGTATCTGCTGGATCTGGAGCGCGAGGCGTTCTTGTCGCTCTGCGGGGAGAAAAAGACGCAAGAACGGATTGCACACACGCTCAAAACCGGTAAGCCGTTGAGGAATTGATGGCCGGGCATGGCCGGCCGCTACGCAGTGAAGAGGCCGACGGAGAGACGAAATGAAAGAAGCAGTCATTGTGAGTGCGGTGCGGACCGCGGTGGGCAAGGCTCCGAAGGGGACTTTGCGCGCCACGCGGCCGGACGACCTGGCCGCGATCGCCATTCGGTGCACGCTCGCGCGAGTTGCGAACCTGAAAAAAAAAGAAGTGGAGGATGTGATCATCGGCTGCGCGATGCCGGAGGGCGAGCAAGGCATGAACGTGGCGCGGATCGCGTCGCTGCGGGCAGGATTGCCGATCGAGTCCGCCGCCATGACCATCAACCGTTTCTGCGCGTCCGGATTGCAGGCGATTGCGCTGGCGGCGGAACGGATTCGCTCGGGCGGCGCCGATGTAATCGTGGCGGGCGGCACGGAGTCCATGTCGCTCGTACCGATGGGCGGCAACAAGATCTCGATCAATCCCTGGCTCGGCGAGCATTATCCGGATTCCTATCTGGGGATGGGTCTGACGGCGGAGCGGGTGGCGCGACATTACGGCATTACCCGGGAGGCGGCGGACGAGTTCGCGTTTTGCAGCCACCAAAAAGCGCTGGCGGCGCAGGCTGCGGGAAAATTCGATGCGGAGATCATTCCCGTACGGGTCACTTTCGCGGCTCCGGACGCAAAATCCAAATTGAAAAAGACGGAGCTGGAGTTCAAAGTGGACGAAGGGCCGAGGGCGGACACGTCACTGGAGGCTCTGGCGAAGCTCAAGCCGGCGTTTCACGCGAAAGGCACAGTAACGGCGGGGAATTCGTCACAGACATCGGATGGGGCCGCGGCGGCGGTAGTGATGTCGGAAGAACGCGCAAATGCGCTGGGCATAAAGCCCGTGGCGCGGATCGTGGCCTATTCTTATGCCGGCTGCCTGCCGGAAGAGATGGGTGTGGGGCCGGTTTACGCCATTCCGAAAGCTCTCAAGCTGGCGGGGTTGACGCTGGACCAGATCGATCTGATTGAACTGAATGAGGCGTTCGCCGCGCAGTCGCTGGCCGTGATTAAGACGCTCGGCCTCGACATGGCGAGGGTGAACGTGAATGGGGGCGCAATTGCTCTGGGGCATCCGTTGGGCTGTACAGGCGCCAAGCTGACGGCCAGCCTGCTCCAGGAAATGCATCGGCGCCGTGCGAAATACGGCATGGTGACGATGTGTGTAGGCGGCGGAATGGGGGCCGCGGGCATTTTTCAGAATTTGAACTAAACGAGCGAGGTGTTTGACATGGCGACAACACAGGCGCCGGTGGTGACGAAACCGGCAAAAGGCGGCAGTTTTCTGATCGAAGAGCGCAGGCCGGAAGAGGTGTTCACACCGGAGGACCTCTCCGAAGAGCAGCGGCAAATTGCCAAGACGGCGGTCGAATTCACCGACAAAGAAGTCATGCCGGTGGCCGACCAGATCGAGGCGAAGAATTTCGCGGTAACCAAGCCGCTGCTGCAAAAAGCGGGCGAACTGGGATTAATGGGGGTCGATGTTCCGGAAGAGTACGGCGGGCTGGAGATGGGCAAGGTGACATCAGCCGTGATTGCCGAATCGATCAGCAAGCTGGCGAGCTTCTCGGTGGCGTTCAGCGCACATGTGGGCATCGGCACGCTGCCCATCGTCTGGTACGGCACCGACGCGCAGAAGAAGAAATATCTTCCGAAACTGGCGACCGGCGAGTGGATCGCGGCTTATGCGCTCTCGGAATCTTCTTCCGGTTCGGACGCGCTGAATTGCCGTGCGCGGGCGGTGCTATCTCCGGATGGCAAAGAGTGGATCCTCAACGGCGAGAAGATGTGGATCACCAACGCCGGTATGGCCGATGTGTTCACGGTTTTCGCGAAGGTGGACGGCGAGAAATTCTCGGCGTTTATCATCGAGCGCAACACCCCGGGATTCTCCGTCGGTGCCGAGGAGCACAAGCTGGGTATCCGCGGCTCGTCGACGTGCCCGCTGATTCTGGCGGATTGCAAGATTCCGGTGGAGAACCTGCTGGGCGAGGTCGGCAAGGGGCACCACATTGCGTTCAACATACTGAACATCGGGCGGTTCAAGCTGGGTGCGGCGTGCGTGGGCGGAGCGCGAAACAGTTTGCAGAACGGTATTCAGTACGCGAAAGAGCGGAAAGCGTTTGGGAAGACCATCAGCGAGTTTGGCCTGATCCAGGAAAAACTCGCCGAGAGCGCCGCCGGCATTTACGCCGGCGAGTCGCTGGTCTATCGCAC
>JASHOO010000671.1 GCA_030041035.1 Bryobacteraceae bacterium
GGTGGGCCATCGATTGCTATTTCACCGTGCGGTTAAAGGGGCTGCGAAAAACGAAACACTGGACGTGGTGCGGTTAAATGCGCAAAGCGTTGTTGCTCGCAACAGGCTCGGCAGAGAGCGAGTACTTACGGCCAAGCAGGCGAAGTCCTTCGAAGTATATGAAAGACGCACAATTGAGGTTGCCGTAGGCGACAAGCTGCTCCTTACCGCCAATCGGCATGAACCTGGATTTCATGCAACGAACGGAGATATCGTCACGGTATCTGCTGTCGACAAGAAAGGGCATATCCGTGTTGAGGATGGCCGCGAGTTGCCTGCCGGTTTCGGGCAGTTCGCCTACGGCTATGCCGTAACGGCGCACCGCAGTCAGGGCAAATCCGTCGATTCGGTGATCATCTCTGGAGACGGCATGCAAAAGGAGCTGTTCTACGTCGCGGCGTCTCGCGGTCGAGAAACCGTCCAGGTGATCACAAGTGACAAGGAACTACTTCGGGATTCTGTCGCGCGATCGGCAACGCGCCAGTCAGCATCCGAGTTTGCCCGAAAAGTCAGGCCAGGATTGCACCAGGGACTTTACCGCGGCGTTGCTGCGGCCCGAGACCTCGCAAACTATGCGAGTCGGTACCGATCGCCAGTGGTACCGGGACGGGTGTGGCAGCTGAACGTGAAACATCAACCAAGAATGGAACATAGGTATGAACACAGCATTGAGCGATAATCGGCAGCCTCGGGAAACGGCAGCGCCAGAACGACCGGCAGGATTGGAAGTTGTCCTTCTGAAGCGAACATTCGTCCTGCCCTGGAATCAGTTCCTTTATGCTGAGGGCGGTGATGACGAGATCCGCGCCGCTTTCACGACGCACGACGTTCTGATAAAGGGTAGCGGTCTCAACTCTGTTCTCGTCGAGTTGGCAGCTCAGCGGCTCGCCCGGTTGGAGCAGCCTGGCAGAGCGGATTGGCTAGCGAGCAAAGGCGGCAGATTAATCCGCGAGGTTTCGGTTGTCAGGATCGAAGCTGGCCATGACGTATCGTAAAACGCTGCTACGTCAGGGGCCTCCGCGCTGGCGAGAGGCGGCATTAAATCGCGAGCTGAACCAGCAACCCCGGACGCGCTAGGGTTAGACTTAAGAAGGAGGCGGAGTCCATGATGCCGAGCAACGAATACGTCGAGGTCCGGAACGACGGCTACTACGTAGCTGGCACGCGGATTGGGCTGGACGTTGTAGTGTACGATTTTCGGCGCGGGCGTTCGGCGGAAGCGATCTTCGAGGCCTATCCGTCTGTCGGGTCGCTGGCCAAGGTTTACGGCGCGATCACCTTTATTCTTGAACATCCTGCAGAAGTCGAGGCCTATCTGAAGGATCAAGATCGCCTCTTTGAGGAGATCAAGGCACAATATCCAATGCCTCAGGATAGAATCGACCGTTTTGAGCGCGCTAGGAAAGATGCGGCGGCGAAGCTCGCTTGAAGATCAGATTTCAGGCTGACGCTGATATCGATCCCGACATTCGAAAAGGTGTGCTCCGGAGGGAGCCCTCGATAGACTTCCGGTCGGCGGCGGGGACGATTCCAGAAGGCACGCCCGATCCGGAGGTTTTGCGCATTGCGGCGGAGGACAGTCGGGTTCTGGTCTCGGGCGACATACGAACCATGAGTGTCCATTTTAAGAACTTCGTTGCCAGGCGCGAATCGCCAGGAGTTTTGTTAATTCCATCTGCGCGATCAATCGGAACGGCGATCGAAGGGCTACTTTTCGTTTGGCTGAATTGGGCACCTGACGACCTTCACAACCAGGTTCAGTGGCTTCCGTAGGGAACTGCGCACCTGTCAGAAGCCCAGCTTGCGGTGCTCTTCGCGGTCGCGCTTGAGGTCTTCACGACCGTATTCCAACCAGACTTGGTGGGTCTTTAGGAAGCCGTCCAGTTCGTAGCCCGTCCCGAAGCCCAGTAGCCGCAGAAGCTGAGCCGTCGAAAGCTTGCGCTCGCGATAGGCTTCCAGTAAGACTGCCTCAAAAACGCAGCGTGAAAGTTCCTGGCCAGGCGCCGCCAAAGCCGCAAGAAGGTCATCCGGAATTTCGAGCGTTACCTGCGCCACAAGCTGAGGATAACGCAATCGGCGCGGTCGCCCCAGAGGGCTGATTTGGAGCGTATCGAATGTGTCTGGTTTACGAGCTGCCGGCATTGAATTCGGATCGTCCGGTATAAAATTATGAAAAAGACACCATCCCTAAGCCTGCGGCTTAGAGTTGAGTGACCTTCCACGACACCTTGTTGTCAAGTGTTTGTCAAGCATTTTTCAAGCTTCCATCGAGCATTTATCAAGTATTTGCCAAGTGACTGTTCGTGGCTTTTGCGATACACTGAAGGATCGTTTCGAGCCCTTGCAATGGACCCTAAATTCAAGGAAATCCTCGATAGCCTCCCCAACAAGCCGCCGCGGTCGCGTCTGCAGCCTTACTGGGAACTGATTAGAGAGCTCCGTCGACGCGGCCAAACGTTCCAGGATATCGCCCACATTCTGGCCGAGAAGTGCCAAGTTCAGGTGACCGCGAGCGCAGTTCACGATTTCGTGCGAAAGAGATTCCAGGCTAAACGCAGGCCGGGTAAACGGAGGAACTCACGGAAAGACGAACGGAAAGTTGTCTCCGCAACACCGCGGATAAATACGGGCGCGGCAAAATCCGCTTCGGCGCCTTCCTCTACTGACGAGGTCGCATGGAGAATAGCCGCTCTGAAAGCACGAAAGCCAGACGCGGCGCAGACATCTGAACGATTTCACTTCGACGTGACTGAACCTCTTCGGCTTAAGAAATCCGAAAAAAGGAAGTCAGAGTAGGCTCTTTAAGAAAGAAATCTGGAAATCAGTCGTCTACCGCGAACGTAAAGGATGCGAACCTCTTGGGATCGCATTCTGCGTTTCGGAAGGGCGTTGCCGAGGACATTGGCAGCGCCAATGTTACAAGTCGGGGCAGATACATCGAAATCGGCGTACGTGTGCGCGGCCCGATCGCGCAACAAGTTGATGGAAGTCTGGATTCTCTGACACCACCTGCCCTTGTTTACCGAGATCTAAAAACTGGGATACCGAAAATCCCGGCAGAGCGTAAACGATCGCGGGCGCACAAGCCAACCTCTTCGTGGGTTACACTCATTTGGCCCCGATTGCGCTGTGCAGTTGCTCTAAGTTGCTCTGCCAACATGGATTGCAATTCGCACACCTAGGAATCGGGGCTTGAAATGTGAGCAAACGGATTGGGGGTTGGAAAGCAGATCGGGGAGCATGGATGCTATGGTTGGCGGGCGTAGTGTGAACGTCCGATTTTTGTCACGTTGATGATTATGCAACTGCGAGGGATGGGCTAAGATATCCTCGTTTTTGGGCCATATTCATTGATGATGCTTTTAAGTGTGTCTTCGAGATACGCCCATGCCCGATCTCCCCTCCTGAAAAAGCCGTCCTTCGTGGCCGCACCCCAGTAAAGACGCGCTTCTTCGTAGTACGGCAACAGAAGTCGGCGGCAACATTTCGCAAGTTCCGGCGCATCGGCTATTGGAAGAGGGCCATGCCCCGAGCCGGCATCGAGAAACAATAGCAGACGCGCCAACCCATCGGGGCCAAGGAACGAATCCAAGCGCTCCTTGTGGCGTTGATCCGCGTAGTGATAACAGCCTGCTTCGCGGGTGCTCTTAATCGGTGAAGCGGGTAGATAGTGGACAACCCTGAACCCGCACGCTTGATGGTCGCCGTCCTCGATCCATTCCAGCACGCCCTCATTGGCGGCCTCGATGACTTGACGGCAATAGTCACACGTCCATTGCTGTAGTGGCCTGAGCATCGTCATTTCATGTACGCGCGTACCAGAGCAGGGAACGTCTTAACGCTCACTGGTTTGGTAACATAGCCATCGCATCCAGCTTCGAGCGCCTTCTGCCCGTCGCCCTTCATCGCAAAAGCCGTGACCGCCACGATCGGAATGTCTGCTGTTTCTGGACTTGCCTTCAGCCGCCGTGTCATTTCAAGGCCGTCCATCCCGGGTAATCGAATATCTGCCAGGACCAGGCACGGACGTACCTTGCTGACGATGTTTAGCGCCTCTTCGGCAGTAGTGGCAGTCTCGACCTCGAAGCCCTCTCTGAGTAAGAGCGTCTTCAGGACTTTGACATTCACGGGTACATCGTCGACGATCAGAATCGTTTTGTTCGTTTGGAAGCTCGTGTTGTCGGTGCGAAGAAGTCGCGACGTGCGATCGCATCCACGATGACGGCTTGGGCACAGTCGTGAACGTATGTCTCCAGCCCGGACGCCCGCCTCAATTTGACGTGGTCCTCTAAGCTGAAAGTGCCGGTTGGACCGGCAAACATCACCTTTACAGCTAGTTGCCGTGCATCGAGTTGTTCTGGGCTCATGTGGTTGCAGA
>JASHOO010000672.1 GCA_030041035.1 Bryobacteraceae bacterium
TGGTCGAGGACAACCAGGGCGTCGCCTTTCTCCCCCGCATGTGCGTAGAAAAGGACCTCGATCAGCGGAAGCTCTGCGAAGTCCGCGTCAGGGAGCTCCACGTCGAGCGCAAAATCCGCCTCGTCTACCCGTCCCGCCGCGCTATCAGCCACGCCGCCCGGGCCTTCCTGGAAGTCGTGAAAGGCCGTGTGGAATAGGATGAAAGTGTGCCCCCGGTTTGGCCCCTGATGCTTGTGGCGCTCAGTCCGCCCAACTTCTACCGCGACGTTCTGCCCATCCTCCAGACCCGATGCCAGCAATGCCACCGTCCCGCTGAGGTCGCCCCCATGCCGTTGCTGACCTACCGCCAGGTGCGCCCCTGGGCCAAAGCCATTCGCGAAGCCGTGGTCTTGCGGAAAATGCCGCCCTGGTTCGCACAGCCGGGCTTCGGTCCGTTTTCCAATGACCGCTCCCTTTCTCAGCACGAGATCGAAACCGTCGCACGGTGGGTCGATTCAGGCGCACCCGAAGGCAACCCCCATGACGCTCCGCCGGCACCCCATTGGGTGGGAGGCTGGAACATTCACACCCCCGATTTAATCCTCCAGATGCCCCATCCGTTCCCCATCCCCGCCACCGGCGACGTCGACTATCAGTACATCGTCATTCCGACGGGTTTCACCGAGGACAAATGGGTCGAAATGGCCGAACTGCGGCCCAGCAATCGCGCCATCGTGCACCATGCCGTCGTTTATATTCGCGAGCCCGGTTCCTCCTGGCTGCCTGAAGCTAAGCCCGGCATCCCTTATGTCCCGCCCGGCGATACCCCCCGAGAGCGCCTCATCAACGGTTGGACTACGAGCGACATTCTGCTGGTCTACTCTCCGGGAAGCCTGGCTGAGAACTGGGGGCCGGCTATGGGCAAACTGATCAAAGCCGGATCAGACCTCGTCCTCCAGTTCCATTACACGCCGAACGGTCACGCCACCAGCGACCAGTCGCAGCTCGGCTTGGTTTTCCATCGCGCCACACCGAAACAGCGCGTCATCACACTGCAATTGGGCAACGATCGCTTCGTGATTCCTCCCGGCGACCCGCACTATCGCGTCGCGGCCTGGGGCACCATGCCCAACGACACCGAGCTTCTGAGTTTCTTTCCCCACATGCACCTGCGCGGCGCCAGCTTCGAGTACAACATCATCGACCCGGATGGCGGCCGGCGTACCTTGCTGCGAGTGGCTCCCTATAATTTTCACTGGCAGCTTTCCTACCGCTTGGCCCAGCCCCTGCCGGTAAAAGCCGGAACGAAGCTCGAATGCGTTGCCTACTTCGACAACTCCCGCAACAATCCCAACAATCCCGACCCCGAGGAAGCCGTTCGCTTCGGGCCGCAGAGCTACGAAGAGATGATGATCGGCTTCTTTGACATCGCCGTACCTCCGGGCACCGGCAAGGATAAATTCTTTGTCCGCCCTCGTTAGCCTGCCGGCCCGAACCAATGAAGGCTTCTGAGACGTGAACCTCCTGCTGGCTTTCCTGATGCTCGCCGCTGCGGCGCTGATTGCCGGTGCGATCTATCAAGCCCTCGGCATGGCCCGCGATAAGCGGCGGTTCCCTCCGCCGGGCCGTTTGGTCGATATCGGCGGCGGCTCTCTCCACGCCGACGAAAAAGGTGAGGGCGCGCCCCTGGTTGTGTTTGACGCGGGCATCGCGGCGACCTCTTTGAGCTGGCGGCTGGTGCAGCCGGAGGTCGCCCGGTTTACCCGGACCGTCAGCTACGACCGCGCCTGGCTCGGCTGGAGTGAACCCATCCTCCAACCGCGAAGTATCTGGCGTGTGGTTGAGGAATTGCACGCGCTGCTCGATCGCACGAATCCTGGCGCACGCCCCATACTCGTGGCGCATTCCTATGGAGCTTTGGTGGCGCGCGCTTATGCGGCGCGGTACCCGGCTGAGGTTTGTGGGATGGTGCTCGTCGACCCAACCGCCGCGAGTGAGTGGGCTGAACCCGCCGCATCCCGGCGGAAGATGTTGCGGCGCGGCATTCTGCTATCGCGCCGTGGCGCATGGTTGGCTCGTCTCGGCATCGTGCGGGCGACTCTCTCGCTTCTGGCCGGTGGAGCGCGGAGTTTTCCAAAATTCGTGGCGCGAGTGAGCAGCGGGCGTGGCGCCGTTTTCACCGGCCAGATTGCCAACCAGATCCGCAAACTTCCGCCGGACGTTTGGCCCATGATTCAATCGCACTGGAGTGACCCGAAGTGCTTTGAGGGTATGGCGCGCTATCTGGAATCGCTGCCCGAAAGCGCTGCCGTCGTTGGCTCGCTCGACGCCTACACCGGCCCCCTGATCGTGCTTTCGGCGGCCAGCGCGACCGCGGCAGAGTTCGCCGAACACGAGTGGCTGGCACGAAGCTCTCTGCAAGGCCGAAGTGAGCGGGTTTCCGGCAGCACTCACTGGATACATTTCGACCGGCCCGACGCCGTGATTCGGGCCATCAAAGAGATGGTCGCGGCGTGTTTAACCACCGGCGATCGTGGCTAGCACCGCTGCCGCAGCTCACCGGTTACGCCGCGCGGTCGTCGATGGCGCCGCCGGCGGATCATCCGCATCGTCCGGCTGGGCCGGCGCCTCCTTCTCCGGCTGCGCAGCCGCAGGCGCCGCCTTCAACACATCGTTCGCGAAAAAGAACTTGCCGTCGGTCGGCACCATCATCACCTGCACCTTGTCGGAAAGCCGTTCGGCGATGATCTTCTGAATCAGCAGCGGGTTCTGCTTGAGCGCCGCGGCTTCGGTTTTGAGCCGCTCCGAGTCCGCTGCCGCCGTCACGCGGATGCGATTGGCTTCGGCATCCGCCATCAGCCTCCGCTTCTCCAGCTCCGCTTTGCTGTCGATCACTTTCGCCTCGGCCATCGCCTCCGCATTCTGCACCGTGGCTTCCTTCCGCGCTTCCGATTCGAGGCGCGTCTGCTCAATTTGCTTCTGCTTCAGCGGCAGCGTATGCTGCATCGCGTCGGCCTGCGCCTTGGCGTTGAGCACCACGATCTCCGCATCGGCTTCGGCGGCCTTGATGCGGCGCGCCTTCTCGGCGTCGGCTTCCAGCTCCGCCGTGCGCACCTCCTTCTGCTTGATCTCCACCTCGATTGACATGCGGTCGCTCTCCTGCTCCTTCAGCAGCAAACCTTCCAGGCCCTTCGCGTACTCCGGCGGAAGCTGGATATCGCGCAGGATCACTTCCTTCACCAGGATTCCGTCCGCCACCAGCTTCTGCCGGATTTCGTCCGAGGCCAGCTTGCGCACTTCCTCCCGCCGTGAGGCGAAAACCTCGCGGACCAGGTAGTTGGGAATGATCTCGCGGAACACCCCTGCCACCACCGGCGGCACGATCTCTTGTTCAATCGGCTGCGGCAGATTGGCGTGGATGTAATCCAGGCGCCGCGGGTCCAGCCGATAGCGCACCGCAATCGCCAGGCCCATCGGCAGACCCTCCTTGCTCTGCACTTGCAGCATCTCGCCTTTCTCCTTTTTCTCGCCGAGCGTCGTCGTGAACACGCGCTCCCGCGTATCGTAAAGCGTCACGCTTTCGATGAGCGGCGCGATCCAGTGCGCTCCCGGGTAGAGCGCGCCCGGCTCCGTTCCCGAAATCTGGCTCACCACCACGCCCGCGCTCCCCGCCGGCACGACGACGATGCTCAATCCCAGCAGCAACGGACCGATCGCGAGCAGCGCCAGCCGCCCCGAATCCCGCCACCGGATGTTCAGCGGGCGTGTCGCCGAGTCTGCCCGCCACGACTCCCGCGTCCGGTAAATGTCGTAAATCACAATCGCCAGGGCGCCGCCCAATAGGCCCGCGCCCGCAAACAACAACAGATACTTCAACAGCAACATTTGGTTGTCTCCCGATTGCGCAGAAGCATGCCAGCAACCGCGGCAATTGGCGCGCAGTTGAGAGAGACATCGACGTGTGCGGTCACACACGGCGTGGAAGATTGAACGCAGATTCATTACCAGCAAGTCGGCGGAAGCAACTTACAGAGAGTCGCCGTTTCGAGGTGGTAGAATCGGCCACGCGGAATGCCCACGATCAGTGCCTTTTATGGGATCTTGATCCGAATGTTTTTCAACGATCACGCGCCTCCCCACTTTCACGCGCGGTACGGCGAGTTCGAAGCCACCATCGATATTGGAACCCTGGAGGTTATCGAGGGCAACCTGCCTCAGCGTGCCTTCAACCTGGTCCGAGAATGGGCGATGATACATAGGGGGGAGTTGTTGGAGGACTGGCGGCTCTGCCGCGAAAACCGTGCGCCGGCGAAGATCGAGCCGTTGTCGTAAAGTGAGCGTTGTATGTACTGGGATGTAATTGAAGTTAAGCCAGAGCCGGACTATTGCCTGTTCGTTCGTTTTCAGGATGGATTGACGGGGCGAGTCCAGTTATCGCCAGACAAGCTGACGGGTGCCCTTGCACCCCTCCTGGACGTTAAGTTTTTCGAACAGGTCTTCGTCGATTACGGCGCGGTCGCCTGGCCTGGCGATATTGACCTCGCTCCGGACGCGATGTACGCTCAGATCGCTGGCCGGCGTGTTGGAAACGTCATCGACGGAGCCGTGTCCCCCAGTTAGTTGTGCATGAGATAGAGGCGCTTTAGGTCACATCGCTTTTGGGCGCTTTACACTCACCATGTGGCCGTAGGGAGTCGGGGACTTCGGTGACGTGTGAGACAATGACTCGGATTTCGCCCGTTGACTTTCCCTGTGCGATTGTCAGGCTGTCCTCGGCAGGAAAATCTCCCTCGTATTCAGAGTCGATCTCCTCGGCGATACGGAACAGTTCCTTCATTTTCTGCTCCGCGAAATGGGCGAAGATCGACGCAGCTCTCGCATCGGTGAGAAAACTCTCTCCCTTGAAGTAATAACCAAGCTCGACAAGGGGATACTCCGTTTCATCGAGAGTGTAGGGAATATTGCTGGATTCGTTGAGGATGCCACGCTGGTTAAGGGCCGCTTTAAAGCCGTTGAAGGCGCCGATGACCATTTGTAAGCCGATTTCGCCCATCGGACTGTTACCGTAAGACGGACTATGGATCGCGGCGTAGATTTTTTCAAAGAAGTAGCCCATCTGGCCAGGGAACAAGTCCGCGAGCTTCTCGCCCTTGAAAGTTTTCCGATGCTCCATCTCAATATCCTCCAACTTCTTTTTGGTTCGGGTCAGAACCCGGACAGCAAGGGCGCGATTTTGCTCGATCAGCGTCTCCGTGCTGTAGTCAATGAACCGGCTGCCTGTGATATTCGATTCCCGCAAAAGCGTAAACCCTTGCTTACGCATTGAATGCTGCACGATCGCGTGCGAGACCTGTTCACCTGGCCGCCCGTCCTTCTTGGGTTTAATGCTTCCCTGCTTCGTTGGGTGACCCACAGCGTCGTGTCGGACCCTCCGAATGTATTCTGCCTCGGGTTCGCTCTCGATTTTGTATTGCTCGTTTCCATCCAGTGCCCGCACGAGGTTGGCCAATCCGTCCTGCTGTACATACATCGCTTGAAGAAGGCCGTACAAAACGAGGTAAAGCGTCCCCTTGTCCGCGTAGTCGCCACGTTCGTAAGTTGCGATTGCCCACTCGGTATCGGAAACGACATCCATCGCGCTCGCCAGCATGTGCCATTTGGGCTTGTCCTTAATCAGAGGATCAAGGCGTCTAGGATGTTGAATGAACTCGCGAATGTAGCGCAGCAGGCTCTGCACGTCAGCCGCTGCATCTAGGTTGACCATGCTTCTGATTATGACCCCTCCGGCCAATAGGGCGGGCAGTCATTCGGGCCGGTACACGCCTACCATCAAAATGCCACCTTCATAGAGCGGCAAAATGGCGAATAACGAAGAGACGGGAGATTGCGAGCGTCCAAGCCACAGCACTGCTGCAAACGGTGGCCTCGCCCCTACCCTAACCCACTCCTCTTCAACGCATACTCCACCGCCTCTTCCGGCACGTGAAACTCGCTCACTGCGGTGTTGCCCATGTAGCCGAGTTCTTTGATGCCGATCGGGCTGGTGTAGTAGGCGTCCAGCACCAGGTTGCGCGCCCAGCCGAAGAAATGGATGCCGGCCTCATTCTCCGGCTTAGCGTTTTTCTCGATACCGATCAGGTCGAGTATCGCCGTCTGCTGCTCGGGTTTCGCGTCCACGAAGTCGGCGCTGTAGCGGCGTTGCATCTCGTGATCGAGCCACGCCATGCCGCCGGTGAAGATTTCGCGCAGCTCGGGCGAGTTGCTGGCCATGAAGTCGATCCAGCCCGCGGCGCCGGCGGCGAGCGCGCCGGGTGAGTGATCGTCAGCGGGAATGATCAGGTCGGAAAGGCGCTGGAGCGTCTTGTACTCATGCTCGTTGAATCCCTTGGGAATATACTCGCCGCCCGCGGCCTTCTTCTCTTCGGAAACCGCATCATGGGCACTCTGCGCCGCCTCCAGCGTCACCAAACCCGAGCCGGAAGCCAGCGCCGAAATGCTCAAGCCGCGCAGGAGATTTCGCCGCGAAATATCCCTAAACATTGCCCTTCCTCATTTCCTCCGCCAGATACTCAGCGGTGCGCCACGCGAGCGCCACGATCGTCAACGTCACGTTTTTGTCCGGATTGCCCAGGAATGGCGCCGCGTCGGCCACGAACAAATTCTTTACCTCGTGCGCCTGACACCAGCGGTTGAGTGGGCCTTGTTTAGGATCGTCGTGCATCCGGACAGTTCCCGCTTCGTGGATGATCTCGCCGCCGATCGACACCGCGTCCGCGCCTCTTGCGGGAAACTCCTTCGGCTCCGGCGTGCCGCCCATGGTTTCGATGATCGCCTTGAAGGTGTCGTGCATGTGGTGCACCTGGTTGATCTCGTGGTCGGTCCAGCGGAAATGAAAACGCAGCACCGGAATGCCCCACTGGTCAACCGTCCCCGGGTCAATCTCGCAATACGAATTCGCGTTGGGAATCATCTCGCCGCGGCCGGAGAATCCCACCCATGCGCCGTAATCGTAACGCAGGCGCTTCTTCAACGCCGCGCCGTAACCATCCTGCCCGTGAAAGAATCCGAGCTGCGGCATATCGAAACCTCCGCCGACCTCGATGTGATACCCGCGCGGAAAATCCTTCTTCTTGTCGTCCAGCAACCACCACGGGATGTAGACGTGCATGCCGCCGATGCCATCGGAATTGTGCCGCGGCAGTCCGTCCAGCGCCGGAACGTGGCCGCTCAGATCGTATCCCGTTGTGTCGGTCAGGTTCCGACCCACCATGCCGGAATTGTTGGCGAGCCCGGCCGGAAACCGCGACGATTTCGAATTCAGCAGCAGCCGCGCCGATTCGCACGCGCTCGCCGCCACCACCACCGCGCGGCAGCG
>JASHOO010000673.1 GCA_030041035.1 Bryobacteraceae bacterium
TTCTCCTCCGGCGCGTTGTCGATGGAATCGAAACTGCGGAACTTCACCTTGGGATTGTGCTTGCCCAGCACCTTGGTGATGGCCGCGGTCAGCGTGGTTTTGCCGTGATCGATGTGCCCGATCGTGCCGATGTTCACATGCGGCTTGGAACGATCAAATTTTTCCTTTGCCATGTCACTTCCTCAAAATCCTTTCAACGCCGAGCCGCTGAGAGCGCCGAGCCCGCCGAGAATTCAATCTTGTTCTTCTCGGCGTCTCTGCGTCTCGGCGTTCATTAATCACTTCGTAATCCCTTGCACCCTGCTCACAATCTCTTCCGACAATGCCGCCGGCACTTCTTCGTATTTGCCGAAGTGCATGGTGAAGCTCCCGCGCCCCTGCGTGCGCGACCGTAAATCCGTCGCGTAGCCGAACATCTCGGAGAGCGGCACGCTCGACTTGATAATCTGCGATGTCCCGCGCAACTCCATCCCCTCGATGCGCCCGCGCCGTGAGTTCAGATCGCCGATCACGTCGCCCATGTACTCTTCCGGCACCACGACTTCGACCGCCATGATCGGTTCGAGCAGCACCGGCTTGGCCTTCTTCACGGCCTCCTTCAGGCCGATCGATCCCGCTAGCTTGAATGCGATCTCGGAAGAGTCGACATCGTGAGCGCTGCCGTCGAACAGCGTGACTTTGATATCCGACATCGGGAAGCCCGCCAGCACTCCGCCTTCGAGGGCTTCCACCACGCCCTGCTCCACCGGCTTGATATATTCCTTCGGCACGGATCCGCCGAAAATATCGTTCACGAATTCAAAGCCCGACCCTGGCGGCAACGGCTCGACCCGTAGCTTGACGACGCCGTATTGACCGTGCCCGCCGGTTTGCTTGATGTGCCGTCCTTCGGCTTCGGAAGTCTTGCGAATCGTCTCGCGATACGCTACCTGCGGCTTGCCCACATTTGCCGCCACGCCAAATTCGCGCATCATGCGGTCGACAATGATCTCGAGGTGCAATTCGCCCATCCCCGAGAGAATCGTCTGCCCCGTATCCTGATCGGTCGAAACGCGGAAGGTCGGGTCTTCCTGCGCGAGCTTCTGGATCGCCATGCCCAGCTTTTCCTGGTCGGCTTTGGTCCGCGGCTCGACCGCGAGCTGGATCACCGGCGTCGGGAACTCAATCGACTCGAGTACGATCGGATGCTCGTCGTCGCAGATCGTATCGCCCGTGGCCACGGTCTTGAGCCCGACGGCGGCTGCAATATCACCCGCGGAAATCTCCTGGATCTCTTCGCGCTTGTTGGCGTGCATGCGCAGCAGGCGTCCGATACGCTCCTTGCGGCTCTTGGCCACGTTGTACACCGAATCGCCCGCCGCCAAAGTGCCCGAATACACACGGAAAAACGCGAGCTGGCCCACGTACGGATCGGTCATGATCTTGAAGACCAGTGCCGAGAACGGCTCGCTGTCCGAAGCCTTCCGCGTCAGGATGGTATTCGGGTCGTCCACGGCGGTGCCCTCCACCGGTGGAACGTCCAACGGCGACGGCAGGTAATCCACCACGGCGTCCAGCATCGATTGCACGCCCTTGTTCTTGAAGGCCGACCCGCAGATGACCGGGAAAATCTTCAGCGCAATCGTTGCCTTGCGGATGCCGGCGCGGATTTCGTCGTTGGTGAGAGTGTGTCCCTCGACGTACTTCTCAAACAGATGATCGTCGTGCTCGGAGACCGCTTCGATCATGTGCTCACGGTATTCCCGGGCTGTGGCCTGAAGATCGGCGGGAATGTCGACTACGTCGTATTGCGCGCCCAGCGTTTCGTCGAGCCAGATGAGCGCCTTCATCTCGATGAGATCGACCACACCCTTGAACTGATCCTCGGCACCTACCGGAAGTTGAATCGCAACCGGTTTGCAATGCAGCCGGTTGACGATGGTCTCGATCGAGTGAAAGAAATCCGCGCCCACCCGATCCATTTTGTTGATGAAGCAGATGCGCGGAACTTGATATTTATCGGCCTGCCGCCACACGGTCTCCGACTGCGGCTGCACGCCCGCTACGGCATCGAACACGGCCACCGCCCCATCCAGCACGCGGAGACTGCGCTCGACCTCTGCGGTGAAATCCACGTGGCCTGGCGTATCGATGATGTTGATCTGGATGTCGCGCCATTCGCAGGTGGTGGCGGCCGAGGTTATGGTAATGCCGCGCTCCTGCTCCTGCTCCATCCAATCCATCACGGCCGTGCCCTCGTGCACTTCGCCGATCTTGTGCGTGCGGCCCGTGTAATAAAGGATGCGCTCGGTCGTAGTGGTCTTGCCCGCATCAATGTGCGCCGCAATCCCGATGTTTCTCATCCGCTCGAGCGGAACCGTCCGTGGCATAAAAAGCTACCACCGGTAATGGGCAAAAGCCTTGTTGGCTTCCGCCATCCGGTGTACATCATCCTTCTTTTTGATCGCTCCGCCGCGCATGTTCGCGGCGTCATTCAACTCATTGGCCAGCTTCTCCGGCATCCCTTTCTCAGCACGCCCGCGCGCGTTGATCAGGATCCACCGGATGGCCAGGCTGGTCCGCCGCGTCTGCGGCACCTCGATCGGCACCTGGTAGTTGGCGCCGCCCACACGCCGCGTCTTCACCTCCAACAGCGGCTTGCAATTCTCGACCGCTTTCTTGAACAGCTTCAGCGGATCGTCGCCGGTGCGCTCGCGGATCTTCTCCATCGAATCGTAGAAAATCCCTTGCGCTGTGTTCTTCTTGCCGTCCCACATCATGGAACAGATAAATTTTTCGACCAGCGTCGAGTTGTACACCGGGTCCGGCAAAACTTCCCGATTCTCCGCGCTTCTCCTTCTCGGCATGGTTTACGCCTTTGGCCTCTTGGCTCCGTACTTGGAGCGTCCCTGTTTGCGGTTCGCCACGCCGGCCGTGTCCAGTGCGCCGCGAATCACGTGATAACGCACGCCCGGCAGGTCCTTCACACGGCCCCCGCGGATCAGTACAATCGAGTGCTCCTGGAGATTGTGCCCCACGCCCGGAATATAGGTTGTGACCTCTATCCCGTTCGTGAGCCGTACCCGCGCTACCTTCCGCAACGCCGAGTTGGGCTTCTTGGGAGTCGAAGTGTACACGCGGGTACAAACTCCCCGCTTCTGCGGGCAGGCTTGCAACGCAGGGCTGGCGGTCTTCCACCGTGGCGGTCTGCGCCCGGCACGCACGAGCTGATTAAAAGTCGGCACGAACCTTCCTCGACAAAATGTGTTTCGAATCGTGGCACGAACCGGTCACATTCCTCCCCGGTTGTCCGCGGGGCCTGCAGGCTGTGAACGGTCAGAATCAGAAAGCAGACTCGTCAACCGCAACGCTGGTTCTGTCGGCTGCCTTCCTTAGCGAGAACTTCGGACAAGCCCATGCCCCAGCATTTTGTCTCCCTTAGCTGGAACCTCGGGGCCGACCCCCGGCCGGCCCATATCACAATACGGGGGTAGCACGGGAGCAGAAGAACTAACTCGCGAAACCCTTCAATAATATCGAAAGCCCCGGAAACCTGTCAACCAGGGCATAGCGGCTCAATTGGTTGGCCCCAGTCCGGATACGCGGAATCCTCTCCAATCACCATTCCTCAAGGCCTACACGAAAGGAGAGCCTTCCATGAAACTGAAATGCGGACCCAACAATTTCGATACCGCCGTCGGCGGAGGCGCCATTAACGCCAACGTCATTCTGGCGATCATCGAGGCGTTCATCAGGTTCGTCGCCCAGCTCGTCGACGCTCTGAAGTCAGCAGACAAGTTCGTGAAACAGAACTGTCCTGACAACTGCCCAAGGAAGACGGTCGCCGGTCCTGCCATCAAAGCCACCGGATTTTCGCTGAAATTCAGCCGGAAAAAGGGCACTTGGCAGGCCGGCTTTCGCTGCGTGGTGGTCGCGACCGTTCAGTGTCGGTAACACCCGATCGTGGCCTGAGGTTGGCCGCGGCGACTTTGTCTCGTCTGCCCCGCTAAGGAAATCATATGGAAACATTAGAGATCGCGCTGCCATGAGCGGCGCGCGGTCTCGCCTGTTCCTGCACGCAACCAATTGCGTGGCCAAGATCCTGATGGGAAACCACCGGCCAGCGCCCATCGTCTTTTGGATATATGATTTTAGGTGGAGTGTGGAGTATGCGGATAGCACAGAAGTTTTTCTTCGTTCTCCTGGTGTTACTGGCCTGTACGGCCATGCTGGCGCAGGAAGGGCCGAGCTCGAACGCTGGTGAGACGGTCGCCAAACCTAAAAACGCGAATCCCGACGCCACGTCCGATTCCAACAACTTGCCCCCTATTCCTTCCAAGCTGAGCAATAAAAACAAAGCGGACCTGCCTCCCAACGCCCCCGCGTTCAAAGTCGACACCAGTGTCGTCAATGTGGACGTGGCGGTGATGGACAACAAGGGGCACTTCATTCCCGGTATCCCGCGGGGCAACTTCCGTGTCTTGGAGGATAACGTCCCGCAACAGATAGCGAGCTTCTCCATTGGGCAAGCGCCTATGACGGTCTGCCTGCTGATCGAGTTCAGCGCCCGCTACCAGCGATACTGGAGCGGCATGTGGTACAACACGCTGAGCGCTTCCTACGGCTTCCTGCAGACGCTCAAGCCCGACGATTACGTGGCCGTGATCGCGTATGACCTGAAATCGACGATACTTTCTGATTTTTCCAGCGACAAGCGCAAGGCTTATGAGGCCATGCAGATGCTCCGCATTCCTGGGTTTTCCGAGTCGAACATGTTTGACGCTCTCGCCGACACCGCGGACCGCATGAGCGGCATCCAGGGCCGTAAGGCCATCATCCTCATCGCCAGTGGAGTCGATACTTTCAGCAAACTGACGTACGACCAAGCCCGTAAAGCACTTCAGGAATCGGGCGTACCCATTTACGCTATTGGGATACGCGAGATGGTCAGCCCCTATTTTGGTGGTATGCCGAACGAGGGAATGACCAGCATGGTCGCCGAGAATGAGCTGAAAACCTTCGCCAAGGAAACCGGCGGTATGGCGGTTTTCCCGCATTTTATTGGCGAGTTCCCCACCGTTTACAACGCCATCGAGCAGTCCCTGCGCAATCAGTACTCCCTTGCCTACTCGCCAACCAACCAGGCCAAGGACGGATCGTTTCGCAAAATCAAGGTTGAGCTGGTCAATCCCGCGACCAACGAGCCTCTGCGCGTGACTGACGAGAAGGGCAAACCCGTCAAATATTCGATCGTCGCCAAAGCTGGCTATAAAGCGCCACGGGAAGTCGAGTAAAGTCAAGTTCTCAATATTGCTTGATTACAATTTGATGCAGAATCGTTGACACCCAGGTGACATCTCTGTTACCCTCGCACCGTTCATGAAGACCCCATCCGCGCCGGTGCATCCAGGTGCGACGATTTTGCTGGTCGACGACAATCCCCATGGCTTGATTGCGCGCCGTACGGTTCTCGAGGAATTAGGCTACACCGTCTGCACCTGCGCCGGCGGTCCCGAGGCGCTTGAGCTGCTCGCCCGCCGGCCGGTCGATCTGGTCATCACCGACTTCCGCATGCCTCATATGGATGGCGTCGAGCTGATCGCGCGCATCCGGCAAATGCGGGCCGATATGCCCATCGTTCTGCTGTCGGGATTCGTGGAGCCCCTGGGCCTGACCGAGCAATCGACTGGCGCCGACGTGGTCCTTTCCAAAAGTGCGGGCGAAGTCGGATTCCTGATGCGTTCGGTGCGCCGTCTGCTGAACCACCAGGTGCAGCGCAAGCCTATGGAATCCGAAGGCGCGCTCCAAGCCAAGAAGGCCCGCAACGTCGGATGAACCGGCCCTCGCGGCGGGATGACTGCACATCTGCACGTGCTTTCGCCCTCATCCGTCTCGTGCCGCCGATTCTGCTGGCCGTGCTGCTGACCTCTGCCGCGGCTCCGGACCGCAGTTTGCCCAAGGGCGTTAACCGTTGGATGAAATCCCTGAGCCTCCGCGACAAGGTGGCACAGCTGGTCATGATTCCGTTTAGCGGCCGCTCCATCAGTACCCAAACGCGTGAATACCGCAAGTTCGTGCACCTGATCCGCGATGTGCACGTAGGTGGGCTGATTCTGGTCAACGTCGCTCAGGGACGCCTGACGTCGCGCCCCGAGCCGCACGAGCTCGCAGCTTTCGTCAACCGGCTCCAACGCATGAGCAAGCTTCCGCTGCTGGTTGCGGGCGACTTTGAACGCGGTGCGTCCATGCGGGTGAGTGATACCACCGTCTTTCCGCACGCCATGGCGTTCGCCGCCGCCGGTGACCCGTCGCTCACCAGGTACGAAGGCGAGGTGACGGCGCGCGAGGCGCGGGCGGTCGGCGTCCAGTGGCTGTTCTACCCGGACGCCGATGTCAACAACAACCCCGACAACCCCATTATCAATATCCGCTCGTTTGGCGAGAACCCGCAGGTGGTCTCGCGCCACGTGCAGGCATTCATTGAGGGCGCCGGCTCCGACCGCCACCATCGCGTTTTGACCACAGCCAAGCATTTTCCCGGGCACGGCGACACCGCCACCGACACGCATTTGGGCCTGGCAACCATCACCGCCGACCGCCAGCGCCTGGACGAAGTGGAACTCGTTCCCTTTCGCGCCGCTATCAGTAAGGATGTCGACGCCGTTATGACCGCCCACATCTCCGTTCCGGCGCTCGATCCCTCCGGTGCGCCGGCTACGCTCTCCGCACCGATCCTGACCAAGCTGCTCCGTGAGGAGATGGGCTTTCGCGGCCTGATCGTGACCGACGCCATGGACATGGGCGCCATCGTCAAGGCGTTTGGGGATGCCGACGCCTCGGTGCGGGCGGTCGAAGCCGGGGCAGACGTGATCCTGATGCCGCCTGACGCGGAGACCGCCGTCAATGCCGTCGTGGCTGCGGTGCGCCATGGGCTGATTTCGCAGAAGCGCATCGAGCAAAGCGTGGCGCGCGTGCTGGCAGCCAAGCTCAAAGTCGGGCTGGATCGCGGCCGGCTGGTGGACCTGGAGGGGATTGACGACGTCGTCAATGCTCCGGAAGCCAACGACCGGGCGCAGGAGGTAGCTGACCGCGCGGTCACGCTGATTCGCAACGAGCCGGCCCAGATTCCGCTGCGCGCGCCCGCCAAAACCTGTTTCTTTCTGCTCGCGGAGAATCACTACTCGAACGAGGGGCTGGCTTTCACCCAGGAGATTCACCGGCGCAGCCCCGACGCTCTGGTGCTCACGCTCGATCCCTCCCTGCCTGATGCTGCAATCGATGTGGCTACCCAGCGCGCCGCCTTCTGCGACGCGACGGCAGTTGGAGCTTTTGTGTCGGTAGCCGCGGCACGCGGTAACGTGACCCTTCCGGCTGCATTTGCAAAGATGCTCGACACATTGATCGGTTCGGCCAAGCCCGTGACCCTGATCTCGCTCGGAACTCCCTACCTGCTGCGCGACTTTCCCAAGGTCGCCGCCTACCTCACTACGTACAGCACCGTGCCGCCGTCGGAAGTTGCGGCTGTCAAGGCCCTGTTCGGCGAGATGCCCATTGGCGGCCGTCTGCCGGTGACCATTCCCGGCCTGGCGCAATACGGGGATGGAATTCAGTTGCCGCAAACGGCGGCGGGACCGCCGGCGCCGCCGGTAAAATAGGGATCGCTATGCAAATCACCTGGCTTGGACACGGCACTTTCCAGCTCCAGTTAGCTTCGGGCGAGGTCTTCGTTATGGACCCGTGGACCGATGGCAACCCAAAGTATCCGGTAGGCCACCAGTTCTCGCGCATCGACGCCATGCTGATCACGCATGGCCATTTCGATCACGTGCACGACGCCGTTCCTCTGGCCCTGAAGTTCTCACCGCAGGTGGCGGCGATTTACGAAATCTGCGCCTGGCTCGAGAGCAAGGGCGTCAAGAACACTTGCGCCATGAATAAGGGAGGCTCGCAGAAGGTCGGCCCGGTCACCGTCACCATGACGCACGCCGTGCACAGTTGCGGCATCCTGGACGACGGCAAAATTATCTATGGCGGCGAGGCAGCGGGCTATGTGCTGCGGGTTGCCGACGGCCGCTCGCTCTATTTCGCCGGTGACACTAACGTCTTCACCGATATGCAGCTCATCGAGCAGCTCTATCACCCCGAGCTGGCGTTCCTGCCCATCGGCGACCTGTTCACTATGAGCCCGCGCGAGGCAGCGATGGCCTGCCGCATGCTCAAAGCTAAAAAGGTGATCCCCATGCACTTTGGCACCTTCCCCGGGTTGACCGGAACCCCGGAACAACTCAAAGAGTTGATTCGCGATCTTCCCACGACCGAGGTATGGCCGCTCGAGCCCGGCAAGACCGTCGAGTGGCGTTAACCTTCGGGATATCACCACGGACATCTGACCTTTGTTGTATTGAATCGGCGCGCCGCAAGGCTCAACCTTATATTTATGAAACACACTGCGCTGATTGCTTCACTCGTGTTGTTTTCCGCCTTGCTTTCGGGCTCGGTGCCCAACCCGCACGCGGTTTATGTCAGCGGCTCGGCGGCCATTCCCAACGGCACCGAAGGTTCGTTGAATCTGGGCGACGCCAACGAGCTGCGCTTCAACTACGATGGCGGTGCGTTCAAACTGCCCTATCAGCGCATCACCTCGCTCGAGATCAGCGATAAGCCCGGCGTTAAGGCGCTCATGGCGGGCGCTTTCAGTTGGGTTCCGAAGTTCGGCAAAAAGCAAGGGCGGCTCCTGAGTATCGCGTTCAAAGGCGATGGCGGCTCCGGCGAAGCGGCCATCTTTGAGATCTACAAATCCGAATACCAGGCCATCGCGCCCGTGCTCGAAGCGCGCACCGGCAAGCACGTCAAGATGGAAGACGAGCCGGCGGACGCGGACAACACCAAGCCTGTGCCGGTTGAATCAGCGCCCGCAGTTACCGCCATGGTGCCGGTGACTATCAACTCCAATCCGCCCGGAGCCACGGTTTCGTTCTGGGGCCAGATCGCCGGCAAAACGCCTGTCGTGACCAAGCTTCTTCCGGGAGTCTACACTGTGCAAATTTCGGGTGTGGGCACGTGGACAGGTGACATCAACGTTGAACCCGGCAAGCCCATGTCGGTCTCGGCCGACTTCAGCCAGGCCGGCTCCGCCACAGTGGCTTCGGTTCGCTAGGGCTATAACTCGACCGGCCCGAGGCGTAAAATAATGGCCGGAAATGGGCGGGCAACCCGGTGGTGTCATTTTAGTCGCACTGGCGTTTGCGCGGGCCGCGAGCGCCCAGCCGCACATCGATAACTGCGAGGTATTTCCCGCCGACAACGTTTGGAACACGCCGGTCGACAACCTCCCCGTCGATCCGAACTCCAACCGGTACGTCGCTACCATCGGCGCAACTGCTCCCGGTCATCCCGACTTCGGCTCCGGGCTTTATAACGGTGAACCCATGGGCATTCCCTTCACTACGGTGCCTGGCACGCAGCCGAAAGTCAATGTGACCTTTCTGTACGCTGATGAAAGCGACCCCGGCCCTTACCCGATTCCGCCCAACGTGCCCATTGAGGGAGGCCCACAAAGCACCGGGGACCGTCACGTTCTGGTAATCGACCGCGATAACTGCATCCTCTACGAGCTATGGGACGCCTACCCGCAACCCGACGGCGCCTGGCAGGCCGGTTCGGGCGCCATCTTTCATTTGAAGTCGAACGCTCTGCGGCCTGCCGGGTGGACCTCGGCCGACGCAGCGGGCCTCCCTATTTTTCCGGGCCTCGTGCGTTACGACGAGGTCGCTGCCGGCGCAATCCTGCACGCTGTGCGTTTCACCGCTCCGCAAACCCGCAACACCTACATCTGGCCGGCGCGTCACGAGGCGTCGGATCTCAGCGGCTCCAGCTACCCGCCCATGGGCCAGCGATTCCGGCTGAAGGCGAGCTTTGATATCTCCGGTTTTGCCCAGCCCGTGCAGGTGATTCTGCGTGCCTTGCAGAAGTACGGCATGATCCTGGCCGACAATGGCTCGTCCTGGTATGTCTCCGGCGCACCGGACGATCGTTGGAATAACGATGTGATGCACCAGCTCGCGCAGCTCCAGGGAACGGACTTTGAGGCCGTGAATGAATCCTCGCTCATGGTGCAGCCGGATTCAGCGCAGGCAAGCGTTCCGGCGGGAGGACTGGTGGTCACCGCCGTGGAGAACGCGGCGAGTGACG
>JASHOO010000674.1 GCA_030041035.1 Bryobacteraceae bacterium
GCCGGGAACCGTTCACTGAGCCCATCGAGCGCTTTCATCAGGCTGCCATCCATCACCCTGACCGCGTGGCACTTTCCCGCATCGGCCAGGAATTTCACATTTCGTAATCGGGAACACGCTAACCTAAAGCCTGAAAGTTCGTCTGGAGGGGATGATGATGAAGACATTGCTGCTCTGCTTCGCCCTGGCTGCCGCTCTCTTGCGCGCCCAGGATCCCTACGAAGGACTCTGGCAAGGCTACGATGGCGAGTGGGGTCATGTTTCCCGTCAGCTCATCGCACTGGCGGAAGCCATACCCGCCGAGAAGTATTCGTGGCGGCCGGGTGAAGGTGTGCGCTCGGTGAGTGAAGTTTACATGCACATCGCGCTGGCGAATTTTTATTTGTTGAGCGTCACCGGTCCGAAGCTGCCCGCTGAGATCAAATCGGAGGCCATGGAGAAGACCGTGACCGCGAAGCCGGAAGTGATCGACTGGTTGAAACGGTCACTGGAGGCCGTCAAAACGGCTCACGCTTCCGTGAAGCCCGCCGACCTGGCGCGCAAAGTCAAGGTGAACGGCCGCGATTCCACCGTCGATGCCATGTATCTGCGCATCATCGTTCACGCCAACGAGCATATGGGCCAATTGGTTGCCTACGCGCGCATGAACGGCATTGTTCCGCCCTGGTCAAAATAGCGACCCGCCGCTCAACTTAAGCGGCGGCGCGCGACGACGGTCTTTATTATCAACACCATTTTGGCAATCCGCCGCTCAAGTTGAGCGGCGGTCGCGGGCGCCGGTCGAACCAATGGCATCATATGGAGATGGTTTTTGCCGTCCTGGAAAGGACCCCTCGTCTGTTCCTCCTGTTTCTGGCTGCGGTGCTGCTTCCTGCGCAGAACCACAAAACATGGAGCGACTATGGCGGGGCGGCTGATGCTGCGCAATATTCCGCCCTGGCACAAATTAATCGCTCCAACGTCAGCCAGCTCGAGGTCGCCTGGACTTATCCGACCGGCGATAGCCATCATTACTTTTTCAATCCTCTGGTTGTCGACCGGACCATTTATGTCATGGCCCGGAACCACTCGATTGTGGCGCTCGACGCCGTGACCGGCAAAGAAATCTGGGTCCACCCGGCCGACCCCGGCACCGACATCATCACCGATCGCGGGATTAACTATTGGGAAAGCCAGGATCGTTCGGAGCGGCGCCTACTCTACGCGAGCAACCATTGCCTGCGGGCGATTGACGCGCGGACCGGAAGCGCGATTCTTTCGTTCGGCAACCGTGGATTGGTCGATCTCAAGCAGGGACTGGATCGCGATCCGCGAACGCTCAAGCTGGTGCAATCCACCACTCCGGGGCGAGTGTTCGAAGATCTGCTAATCCTCGGCTCTGCTACCAATCAGGGCTACGGCTCGGCGCCCGGCGATATCCGGGCCTTCGACGTGCGCACCGGCAAGCTGGCCTGGACCTTTCACACCATCCCGCGCCCGGGCGAATTCGGGTACGACACATGGCCCAAAGACGCCTGGACGCGAGTGGGCGGGGCGAACGCCTGGAGCGAGCTTTCGCTGGATGAGAGCCGCGGCATCGTCTACGTGCCCACGGCGAGCGCCAAGTACAACTTCTACGGTGTGGACCGCAGCGGAGCGAATCTGTTTGCCGATTGCCTCCTCGCACTAGACGCTCGAACCGGGAAACGGATCTGGCATTTTCAAATGGTGCATCACGATATTTGGGACTACGACAACCCCACCGCTCCGAAGCTGCTCACGGTCCGGCATGACGGCAAGCTCGTCGACATAGTCGCTCAAGTGTCCAAGCAGGGATTTGTCTGGGTGTTTGACCGCGTAACCGGTGCGCCGCTGTGGCCCATCGAGGAGCGTCCCGTGCCGCACTCCGACGTGCCCGGCGAACAGACCTGGCCGACTCAGCCGTTCCCGCTCAAGCCGCCGCCGTTTGCCCGGCAGAAGTTCACGATAGATGATCTGAGCCCGTATCTCAGCCCGGAGGATCGCGCGCGCTATCGCGATGAGCTTCTGAGTGCGCGCAACGAGGGCATGTTTACCCCTCCAGGCACGCGCAACACCGTGGAGATGCCCGGCAACAACGGCGGAGCCAACTGGGGAGGAGCCGCCGTGGACGGCGCCAAAGGCCTGTTGTATGTCGTATCGAAGGATCTCCCGGCGATGTTGAAGCTGGAGAAAAAGCCGCAGCCGGATCAGCTATCTGCCTTTGCCACGGGCGATCACTACTACAGCGGTTTCGGTTTCATGATCGCGAGCAACGGGCTTTCACCCATCGCACCGCCGTGGACGTCGCTGACTGCGTACGACCTGAACGAGGGCACCATCCGGTGGAAGGTCCCACTGGGCGAAGTTCCGCAACTCGCCGCCGAGGGAATCAAGAACACCGGCTCGCATTTTCCCAAGGTGGGTCCGGTGGTAACCGCCGGAGGGCTGATCTTCACCGGCACGCGCGATCACAAGGTTCGCGCCATCGACGTTGACACCGGGCGGGTCGTGTGGGAACACCAGTTGGATGCCGCGCTCGAAGGCATGCCCGCGGTGTACGAGGTTGACGGCCGCGAGTATGTGGTTTTCTGTGCCGCCGCCGGCTCCGTACCCAACCCGCGGCCCGAGGAGAAGATCAAGGGCGCATACGTGGCATTCGCGTTGCCGAAACCTTAGCGCGATCCGCCAGTTCGGCGATCAGCCGTTGCATGCGCTCGTAGTGCGAGCCTTTCCAGTAGATTCGGCCGCAGGTCCGGCAGGTGAAGAATTCCGCGTACAGGTTGCGCGTACGCTCGTCGAGACTGGCGGCAATCGATTCCTTCTTTACGCTCTCCAGCAACGTGTTGCAACGCAGGCATCGCGTGAAGCTTGCAATGGAGCGGTAAAGATCGAAATGCTCGACCACCTCGGCGAGCTGCCGGCGCGGGCGCGTCTCCCGCATCCAGTGGCCGTGCGTGACGGCCGAGCGTTTCAGCAGCCCGACATCGCGGGTCAGCAGAATGCGGTGCTCGTCGCTTGAAATGCGCGCGAGGTCTTCATCGCGGCAATGGTTCTGGTAAGCCGTATCGAAACCGAGCATGCGCAGATACGCGGCCAGACGGCCGAGGTGCCCATCCAAAACGAAGCGCATTTGGCGCAGAGGTCCGGGACGGACGCGGGCCAGCGGTGAAATGTCGATCGCCTCAAAGACCGGGTAGACGCTGACGCGATCGCCGCTCTCGATGCGGCGGGAGAAATCCACCGATTCGCCATTCACCAGGATCAGATCGACTTCGGTGTGCGGGATGCCGAGGCTTTCAATCATGTCCTTCACCGTGGACCGGCCGTCACAAGGGTGTGCGAACGTGATGAAACGGCGATGCGGAGCGAGGAAGTCGTTCAGCTCCGCGTAGAAGCGGAAGAAAGCCGTTTGCATGGGAGCACCGTTTTTCAGGCCAGCTCCAGCCCCTTAGTTTCGCGCGCAAACAGAAGCACCAGCATGCCCAGCGCATAGATGAGCGCCACCGCGCTCGCCGCGCGCGCAAAGCTGCCCAACTGCGTCACCAGGTAACCTGTCAAAAACGGTCCGGATGCCGCCAACACGCGGCCGGCGTTGAAGCAGAAGCCCGCACCCGTTGCCCGCATATGGGTGGGAAACAACTCGGGCAGGTAGACGGGGAATCCGCTGAAGATTCCGTTGGTGAAAAAGCCGAGCACCGGCAGCATCGCGAGCACCATCCCATAGGATTTCGGCGCCAGGAACGTGGCCGGAAGCGCGATGGCCGCGCCCAACATCATGACTGCGAAAGCCCGAAGCCGGCCGATTCGCTCCGCGAGCGGCGGGAATGCGAAGTACCCGACAATTGCGCCGGCGTTCAGGCTCATCACCGCGTAGCTGACCATGGCGGTGATCTCGGCTGGACTAAGCCGGCCCGGCTCGATCCTTTCGCGGACCAGCGAGGGCGTCCAGTTAGTGGCGCCCCAAAGCCCGAAAACCGCGACAAATGCCAGGGATGAGCCAACGATGGTATCGCGGCGCCGTGCAGGGCCAAACAGTTCCCATAGGGTCAGCCCGCGCGATTTTTTCAGTTTGGCTTCGTTCCATCGCTCCGGTTCATGTATTTTCAGCAATGCGAATAATCCCACCAGAGCCGGCAGCACGCCGACGAAAAACATCACGCGCCAGGAGTGTCCTGCGAGCAGCAGGTACACGCCGGCCGCGAGAAAATATCCCGCGCCCCAGGCCGATTGCAGCACGCCCGCGCCCTTCACGCGCAACGATTCGGGGAACACCTCCGCCACCAGGATTGCGCCGGAGGCCCACTCACCGCCGACGCCGAGCGCGGTTACGAAGCGGTAGATGGCCAGTTCCCACCAGGAGTGCGCCAGTCCGGCCAGTCCGGTGAACACGGCATAGACCAGAATGGCGATCACCAGCGTACGCGCGCGCCCCAGATAATCCGCCAGGATCCCGAGAAGAATGCCGCCGATGGCCCAGCCCACCAGAAAGATCGCCAGGATCATGCCGCCGTACCAGCCGATGTTCTCCGCGGTGCCGCGGCTGCCGAGCAGTTCCCGCAGTGCCGGCGTCAGCACCAGGTTGTAGATGGTGGCGTCCATGGAATCAAAAACCCAGCCCAGCCATGCGACGAGCAACACCAGGAGCTGATAGCGCGAAAGGCTAGCCACTTTTTTCGAGTTCATTGTAAGGGATTTCGCCGGACTGAGCCATTAACCCTCCGGGGATCCGGCTAATTCACCTTCATCACGATGAACGTCAGGTCGTCGTACTGGGCGGCATCCTGGATCCAGTTCCTCAACTCGTGCGAAATGCGCGCGGACATTTCGTGGGCCGGCAGATGAATCAACTCGCGCAGCAGATTCTTGAGGCGTTCTTCGCCGAACTCTTCATCATTCGGGTTCAAGGCCTCCGTAACACCGTCGGTGAAGGCCACCAGTACATCGCCGGGCCGCAGATCGACCGCCGCCTCTTCATAGCTCACCTGCGGCAGCAGGCCCAGGACGGTGCCGCCGGAAGACAGCTCCTCAATTTCCACTGCGCTGGTAGAGCCAGGCGCCACATGCACGGAGCGGATCAGGTACGGCGGATTATGCCCGGCGTTCACATAGCGAAGCTGCCGGCTTTGCTCGTCAACCTGCGCGTAGAAAAATGTCGCATAGCTGTTCGGCTTGGTCGACCGGTGCAGAAACTGATTCATCCTGACGGCCAGTTGCGGCAGGGAAATGTTCTTTTCAGTGGATAAGATGCGCAGCGAGGCTTGCACCACAGCCATGATGAGAGCCGCGGCAATGCCCTTGCCAGCAATATCGGCGAGTGCGATTCCGATGCGGTGATCGCCGGCATCCAGGAAATCGTAATAGTCGCCGCCTATGCCACGCGCCGGAAGGCTGACCGCGGCCAGTTCAGCGCCGGCGGTGTCGGGCGGCTGTTCGGGAAGCAGGCGACGCTGCACTTCCACCGCCAGGGCCAGATCGCGGTTTAACTTCTCCTGCTCTAACAGGCGATTGGTCAAGCGGGCATTTTCCACCATGAGCGCCAATTGCTGTGCCCAGCCGTACAAGGCTCGCGTCTCCGCCGGACTGTAGGCCTCGCGGCCCTCCGGCGGCCCCAGCAGGAGCACTCCGAGGATGTCGTTTTTGGTCCGCAGCGAAACCGCAAGACGAGCGCCCGTGTTCTTCAGCGTCTCAATCTCGGCGAGATACTGCGGCCTGTTCTCGACGGCCCAACGCTGCCAGGCATCGACATCGCCGCCGTCAAACGGCAGCGGGAAAGCATAGAACCGCAGGCGGTTCAGCAGGAAACCCTGCGCGGGGAGTGAAAGGTCTGATACCGCCTGTTCCGGTGTCGCGGCGGCGCGCCGGTATTCGGTTCCAGAAACATTCTCCAGCAGCATCGCCGACTTACCTCCGATCCTCGCGCACAACATGCTCAGCGAGGACTGAAGCGCCTCGCGAAACGTGGCGGCCCGCCGCGACGCCTCCACGAACTCGGTGATCAGGCTCCCGTCCGGCTGGATCTCCTCGCCGCCCCAGGTTGCCCCCTGCATCGCCTCGCGGAAGCGCAGATAGGCAGACTGCCACATGGACTCCGGCTCATTGCGAATGGCCACCATCGGAGATAGCAGTGTCGCACGCCACGCCGGGAACAGAGAAGCGCTCATCGCGATGGCCGCCACAATGGCGATGGAGGTGGCGAAAGGCAGGAAGCTCACGTCGTGAAACTCGAAGACACGGATCAGAGCCCAGACTCCCAGGGCCGCGGCAATGCCGCCGAAGACAAGCCCGTATCCCGCCATCTTCAACCCGCCGCTCACCACCAGCGACACCACGTCCCGGCGGCCTGCGCCCAGCGCCATGCGTGTGCCGATCTCCACGGTCCTCTGCCGCGTGGAATAGGAAACCACTCCGTAGATACCGAGAGCCGTCATCAGGAGCGCGGCTAACGCGAAAAACGCGGTCATAAATGAACCTACGCGTTCGAGCGACAACGATTGCTGCGCGATCTCGTTCATGGTCTTCACGTCGTGAATGGGTTGCGACGGATCCACGGCCTGCACCGCTCGCCTTACTTCTGCAATCAGCCTCTCGACGGGCAGCGGCGAGCGCACCACGAACAGCATCGGGTTCATCGGAACGTCTGCACCGGGCAGGTAGATTTCCGGCACGGTCGGACTGCTCAGTCCATCGTTCTTTACGTCCCCGACCACTCCGACCACCTGAAACCGGTCTCCGGTCGTGCTGTTGAGGTGTCCGTAAGCACCGACGGGATTCTGGTTCGGCCAGTCGCGGCTGGCCGCGGCCTGATTGATGACGACGAAAAGATGATCGCTCGCGGCATCGCGCTCATTCAGAAAGCGGCCGCTTCGCAGAGGGATTCGCATGGTGGTGAGGTACGCCGGGCTGGTCGCCATGAAACTCGTTCTCTGCATCTGGCTCAGGTTGGCCTCGTGGCCTTCGGCATAAATCGTGGTGCTGAAGCAGCAGCCGTTCAGCGGCAACTGGTTTGCGAACGCAGCGCTTGTGACGCCGGGAATGGCCTGCAACGCTTCGGCCAGCCTCTTCAGGTGTGGCCACTGCGTTTCCAGATCCATGCGCCCCGTGCCGGCGATGGTCAGTTCGAAAGTCAGCAGGTGATCCGGATCAAATCCGGGCCGGATGCGCGCCAGATTTCTCAGATGCTCAATCAGGACTCCGCTAACGGCCAGCAGCGTAAAAGCCAGCGCGATCTCGCCTACCACCAGCGATTGCGACAGCCTGCGGCTGCGCGCGCCCGCGGAGGTGCGCACGCCCTCGGTGAGAACCTCATTGGGGAAGGTCCGTGCTGCCTGCCAGAGCGGCGCCAGACTGGAAAGGGCGCTGGCCAGGCAGGCCATCCCGGCAGCGAACAGCAGCACCTTCCAGTCGATGGCGATCTCGTCAGCGCGGGGGATGTAATCGGCCGCAATGGACACCACGGTGCGCACCAGCGCGGCGCTGAACAACACGCCCGCCGCCGCTCCAGCCAGAGAAACCAACAGTCCTTCCGCGAAGTATTGCAGCGCCAGTTGCCGTGGAGCTGCGCCCAGGGCGACGCGCGTGGCCGTCTCGCGCGCCCGCGCCACGGCTCGCGCCAGCAGCACTCCGGCCACGTTGGCGCAGGTGATCAGCAACAGAATCCCCGCCGCGGCAAAAAGAAGAAGCAGCGTCGGCTTGATGTCGATGCTCACGCCCGCGCGGAGATCGCTCAGCTTCGCAGTGTACGAGGGATGAGATGCAGGATCCTCCTTCGCGATCTCGGCCGCGACGCTTTTCACGTCCGCCTCAGCCTGCGTAAACGAGACGCCCGGTTTTCGCCTGGCGTAGCCGAAGTAGTAGCCTTCAGCTCTTAGCTGCCCTGCCCCATGCGGATCGAGAAAAATCCAAACATCGCTCCTGGTTTCCGTACCGGGTCCCGGTACAGGAAGGCGAAACGCCGGGGGCATCACACCGGTGACGGTGTAACTGCGGCCGTTCATGGCGACGGCTGATCCAACGATGCCCGGGTTACCGCCCAGGCGTTTCCACAGCGCGTAGGAGACGACCACGCCCGCGTCGTTGCGGAACCATTGCCCCATCATGGGATTCACGCCGATGTGTTGGGCGAGCGACGGCGTGACTGCTGCGCCGCTGATGTGCTGCGGCTGCCCCGGCGACGTCAGGTTAAAGTCGTCCAGCCTGAACCAGCCAAAGACGTCGAAGCTGTGGCTTCTTTCCTGGTATTGCTCAAGATCAGGAAACGTGCTTCCGCCCCACTGGTTCGGCTGGCTGAAGGTTCCGCGGTACAGCGCGACCCAACGCTCGCCCTCGGGATACGGCAGAGGTTTCAACATCACAGCGTTGACTACGGTGTAGATGGCGGTCGTCGATCCGATGCCCACCGCGAGCGCCAGCGCCGCCACCACTGCGACGGCTTTCCCGCTTTTCCATGAACGCCACGCCTGCAGAAGGAACGAAGGCATACGGGAGAATCTTACATCACCCGCCGCGCCGACGAGAGGCGCCGGCCCAACCGAGCGCAACTGCCAGGGGCAGGTGACGCCGATGATCGTCAGCGTTATCATAATGTGTGATTCGATACCAATCTGCCGCCGTGATGATCGCCGCGCTGGCGGCCTGCGTAGCGGCGCAAGGCCAATCTCGAGAAACCAAGCCGTGGTCAGGAACGTTGCGTGACGAGGGAGGCAAGCCCATTGCCGGCGCGGTGGTGCGACTCCAGGCGGATGCGACGCGGCTGACGGCCAAGACCACACCAGAGGGCCGATTCACATTTCCGGCGATCACCACAGGAGAGTATTCGATTTCGGTCGAATATCAGGGCAAAACGGCAGCATACCCGCATAAGCTGCAATTACCCGGCGCCGAAACCGAGCCCGTTTTTCAGTTGTCCCATGACGCGACACTGTCGCTGCTGCAATCCACACACCCGGGTAGCGGCGGCGAGCAGTTATCGGGCAAGGCGGTTTCCTCGCTGCCGTTGAACAAGCGCGATTACAGCCAGTTGCTTCTGCTGGCGGCGGGCACCATGACGGATACCAACGGCGCAGCGAATTTCACGCAGCAGTTCGCCGTCAACGGGCAGCGCGGAACCGCGGCCGTGTTCGCGATGGACGGCGCCGACAGCACCGACCCCGAGATCGGTGGCGCCACCTTCACCAATCTGAATGTCGACGCGGTCGAGGAGATCCGGTCGAATTCCGGTTGGATGCCGGCTGAGGTCGGGCGGGGAGCCGCGGCCTTCACCGATATCATCACGCGATCGGGAGCCAACGCCGAGCACGGGTCGGTATTTGAGTTTCTACGCAATTCGGCGCTCGATGCGCGGAATTTTTTCGACTACCGTTCCTTCGCCGACCCACGCCGGATTCCGCCGTTTATCCGCAATGAGTTCGGTTTTACCAACGGCGGGCCGGTGATCATCCCGGGCGTTGATGACGGGCGCAACAAGACGTTTTACTTCGTGGAGTATCAGGGTTTCCGGCAGGTGCTGAGCGACACCGAGGTCCTCCCTGTGCCGTCGCTCGACGATCGCGCCGGCCGCGACACGACCGCGTTTCCCGGAGACACGCTGATTGTTCCGGTTAACCCGCAGATCGCCAAAATTCTGGCCCGCTACCCGCTGCCGAACGATCCGACGGGACCCTACGGCGCTCGCACGTATGCCACGGCAGCCAAAGTGACCACGGTGTCGGATCAGGCTTCGGCGCGGCTGGATCACAAGCTTTCCGATAAATCGCAGTTATTCGCGCGATTCACCGGGGAGAACACCGTGGGGCCGATCACCAACCCGAGCCAAATTGCGATCGACCCCGCGTTTGCCATCGGATTC
>JASHOO010000675.1 GCA_030041035.1 Bryobacteraceae bacterium
AGCGCTGGCAGTTTTGAGCAGCATCAGCCGCTCCTGGCCAGTGGCGGATCTGTTTTCGATGGGCCGATTCTGATGCGACTGAAGCCGAGATTGTGGACTATCACTGAGGTCGAATAATGGCGAGGAAGAGGAAAACAATGCCTCCGATTCATCCCGGGGAAACGCTTCGAGAGGATTTCCTGAAGCCGCTCGGGCTAACGGCAAACCGCCTGGCCATGGAACTGATGGTGCCGGTGACGCGCGTGAGTGACATTGTTCGAGGCAAGAGGGCGATAACGGCCGATACCGCGCTGCGTCTGGCGCGTTACTTTGGCACGACGCCACAGTTTTGGACGAACCTGCAAGCTAACTACGAGCTCGAACGGGCAGAGGATGCCCGAGGTGCGGAGATCGCTGAGCGCATACGGCCGCATCGGGCGGCGTAGGGAGATTGTGTCCGGTCGCTAGGTGATTACAATCCCTCCGGCTTCGTCCCCACGTATTCCCACCGTTCGAGCGCGATGGGCACGTTGCCGTTCTTCCAGACGAAATCGTGGAAGTCTTTGAGGCGGAACTTGTCGCCCTGGGCGCGGCGCGCGTCGGCGAGCATCTCGAGGATTTGCAGCTTGCCGATCTGATAGCTGATGGCCTGTCCGGGACCGGCCGCGAAGGACGAGGCTTCGGCGCGCGCGGTGGCGCGGTCCATGGGCACGGTCTTCTCGAGATAATCGGCGGCCTGGTCGATGGTAAACTGGCCGAGCGCAAGCTTCACGTCCACGATCACGCGCAGCGCGCGCAGCCGCATGAAGCTGTAGATGATCTCGCGCGAGCGCGGGCTATCGTCAAACAAGCCTGACTGCAAGGCCATCTCTTCGGCGTAGAAGCCGATGCCTTCATTCGCGCTCGAATCGTAGTAGTGGCGGCGGATGGGATCCTCGTTCGCCCAGGAGAGCGCGAGCTGGTAGTAATGCACGCCTTCGTGGACGATCATCACGCGCGGATCGCGTGCCGTCGCGAGCTGGAAAAAGCCGAGCGACGGTGAAGGCGGCAGAATGTAGCTGGTGGCGTTGTCTTTGAGGCGCGTGGGACCGGTGAGATCGTCGGGCTGGGGAACGCCGGGCAGATCTTCGAAATAAGCAGGCAGCGGCAGGTTCCAGTAATGCTGGAGCCACGGAGGAAATGTCAGGAAGCCTTTCGAGCTCAAATAGTCGCGTAGCGCCGATTCGTCGCGCTTCTCCCGCGCCATCTGCTCGCTCTCATTCGCGGGCAGCGCGAGCTGCGCCAGGCCGGCGTTGCGCTGCTGTTCATAAGCTTCGAACGAAGCGGCGCGGCCCCACTCCTGTTGGCCGATAGACAGGAGATCATCAGGCGTGTAGGGCAGAAGCGCCACGTTCTTGAGGAAGAACTCGTAGTCTTTGCGGCCGACGGCGGTTCGCTTGGACATGGAGGGCAGACGCTCGGTGAGCCACTGGCTGAAAGATTCCAGCGCATCGGCGGCTTTGGCCGTGGCCGCGTCGAATTGCGCGGCTGCCGCAGGATCGAGCAGCGGTTTGATTCCGGCAGCAGCTTTCATGAGGCGCGGCTGGATGTCTTTCAGGGCTGCGATGGCCGGCTCGGCGAAGGGCCGCACGGTCTGATCCAGATTGGCCTTCGCATCATCGATGAGGCGCGGGATGGCGCTCATGCGCGCGAGGATCTCCTGGCTGCGGACGCGATCGAGGGGCGGCGGCTGGAGCAGGCGGTCGCATACGGCGCCCAGCGTTTGATCTATGTAGAAGTGCGGATTGCGCTGCCAGCTCCGCGTGACGTAGAGCTCCCAACCCACGCGCGCGAGGGCCGAGCCGATCAGGCGGTAATCCACCTGGCGCGGAATCGCCCAGCGGCCCGCGTCCATCTCCTTCCAGCGCTTCTCGAACACGGCCAGATCTTCGCGCTGCTGCGCGATGGATTGCGGCGACCAGTCGGGCGTCCAATCGGTGGGCCGGTCGATACGCGGAATATCGTCGCCCGTGATGGGCTGGTGCACCGCGCGCCAGGCCCAGAAATCGCGGGCGAGATCGTCCAGCGGGTCGGCCGAGAGCCTGGCCGAGAGGCAGAGAATGAGAAGGAGCGAGCGCATGTTGTCAGATGGCTTCAGCCGCGCTTGTTAGTCTAAATCAAGTCCCAGGGCTTGCGCGCCTCGCGCGAGAGGAGCTTCGAAGCCTCGCCATCGTCGATGAACTCTTCGGTCGCGGCGTTCCAGTGCAGTTTCTTTCCGGTCTTGAACGCGATGTTCCCCAGATGCGCGACCGTGGTGGAGCGGTGTCCGATCTCGACCTCGGCGTTCGGCGCGTTTCGCGAGCGCACGCAGTCGATGAAGTTCGCGGTGTGGAGTTTGGTGGCATCGGTCGTGTTCATCTGCTTGCGCTCCAGCGTGCTCTTCGGCTCGGGATAGACTTCGTAGCCGATGCGGTCGGCGTAGAGCGCGCCGTCGGTGCCATAGAACGCCATGCCGTTGGGACGATCCTCGGCGCCCTTGGCGTTGTAGTACTTCATGCCGGGCGTGCGGCCGCCCACGCCGTGGCCGTTCAGCAGGCAGGATTCGTAGCTCATGACAAAGCCGGGATATTCGTAGGTGACCTGTAATACGTCGGGGATTTCGCCGGCATCGTGGAGGCTGAAGCGGCCGCCGCTCGCGGCGATGGTCTGGGGCGCGGTGACTCCCATCACCTGATGCACGGTATCGAGACGGTGCGTGCCGAAATCGGTGATGTAGCCGCCGGAGTAATCCCAGAACCAGCGGTAGGTGACGAGAAAGCGTTTGCGGTTGTACGGTACGTAAGGCGCGGGGCCGAGATAGAAATCCCAGTTAAGACCGGTGGGCGGATCGGAATCGGGCTCGCGGCCGATGCCTTGCGGGAACCAGTTGGCATAGTTCCACACGCGCACCCAGTTCACTTTGCCGATGACGCCCGATTGAACGAGCTGCTGCACTTCGCGAAAGTGCGGCGAGGAGCGGTGCTGCGTGCCGGCCTGCACGATGCGGTTGTAGCGGCGCGCGGCGTTCACGATGGCGCGGCCTTCGCGCACGTTGTGCGCCAGCGGCTTTTCCACGTAGACGTCCTTGCCGGCCTGGCACGCGAGCACCGCGATGGTAGCGTGCCAGTGATCCGGCGTGGCGACCAGCACGGCGTCGATATCTTTGCGCTCGAGCAGGCGGCGGAAATCCTGATAGGCAGTGGCGGAGGGCCCGGCCCATTCTCTGGCGCGCTCGGCGTTGGGAAGGTAGACGTCGGCGGCGGCGGCGAACTCCACACCCGGCGCTTCCCGCATGAGCCCTGAGATGTAGCGCCCGCGGCCGCCGCACCCGATGAGACCCACGGTTACGTGATCATTCGCACCCATCAGGCGCCGGGCGGCGGCTACGCCTGCCGCAGTCAGAAATTGGCGTCGTTGCATATGCCGATTATCCCGCCGCGGCTTCGCTGAGCGTGGTTTGTTTCTGCTACCATTAGTTCCAGACCTTTAAATCTGCAAGACAGGAAAATGCCAACACATCCCAAGGGCACTGCTGCCCGTGTGCTTCTGACGTCTGTTTTCGGCCCCTACGCTTGCGACGACGAGTTCGGCAGCCGCGCCATCAACCCCATGGAGCTTTATCACAACCAGGTGACGCGGGTGCAGGGCGCGTTCTCGCCCCGCATGTTTCATCGCTCGTGGGGCATCATGATGATCCAGGAGAATATCTCCGCGCCGTCGACGCTGCTCGACTTTCCCACGCGTGAGGATTTCGCGCGCGAGCTTACCAGGGGACGATACGACATCGTGGGGATCTCGTCGATCATCGTCAATGTTGGCAAAGTGCGCGAGATGTGCCGGATAGTGCGCGAGCTATCGCCGGAATCGGTGATCGTGGTCGGCGGGCATGTGGCGGCAATCCCGGGAATCGAGCACCTGATCGACGCCGACCACATCGTGAAGGGTGACGGAATCTCCTGGATGCGCCGCTATCTGGGGGAAGATCCGGATGCCCCCATCCGGCATCCGGAGATCATTTCGGCTTTCGGCCATCGCGCTGCGGGCGTGCGGCTGCCCGCGCGACGTGGGGCCACGGCGGCCACGGTGATTCCGTCGGTCGGGTGCCCCATGGGCTGCAACTTCTGCACCACCTCGGCGTTCTTCGGCGGCAAGGGGAAGTTTCTCAACTTCTACGACTCGGGCGAGGAGCTGTACCGCATCATGAGCCGGATGGAAGCGCGGCTCAAGGTGCATTCGTTCTTCGTGATGGATGAGAACTTCCTGCTCTATCGCAAGCGCGCCATGGAGCTGCTGGACCGCATGGTGAAGGCGGGGAAGAGCTGGGAGCTGTATGTGTTCTCCTCGGTGAACGCGATTCGCAAGTACACGATGGAGGAACTTGTGGCGCTCGGGGTTTCGTGGATCTGGATGGGACTCGAATCGCCGCACTCGGCCTACGCCAAGCTGGCCCGCGCCGATACGATGCGGTTGACGCGGGAACTGCATCGCCACGGGATCAAGCTCCTCGGCTCGACGATTGTCGGACTGGAACATCACACGCCGGAGAACATTCGCGACGAGATCGAGTACGCCGTGGCGCACGCCACCGATTTCCACCAGTTCATGCTCTATACGCCTGTACCCGGCACGCCGCTCTACAGCGAAATGGCACAGCAGGGCAGGCTGCTCGACGTGAACCTGGCCGACATCCACGGGCAGGACCGGTTCAACTTCGAGCACGCCGCGATTTCGCGCGAGGACTCCAAAAGGTTCCTGGACTGGGCCTTCTGGCGTGACTTCGAATGCAACGGCCCCAGCCTGTTTCGCATCTGCCGCACCACACTCGAAGGCTGGAAGCGCTACAAGGACCACCCGGACCGGCGCATCCGCGAGCGTTTCGCGCGGGAAGTGGCGGCGCTCAAGACTACCTACTCCGGCCTGCTGTGGGCCATGGAGCGGCAACTGAGGGAAACCAACGAGAACATCAGCCGGCAGATCCACACGCTGCGGCGCGAACTGGCGGAGGAGTTCGGCTGGTGGTCGCGCGCGACGGCGAAGGTCATCGGGCCGGTGCTGCTGTGGACTACGCGCCGCGAGGAGAAGCGCCTGGCGCGCGGCGTCACCTATGAGCCCAAGATGATCATCGAGCGCAGGAACTGGGCGTGAATCCCGCCGAATCCTACCGAAGATCCCCTGACGTTGCGGGTCCCCCACATGTCGTGACACTATGAACGTCAACGGGGACAAGTCAATCCTCAACGCCAAAAGGAGGCGACGGTATGGCAGGAAGTAAAGTAACCATCAAGCTAACCGATGATCAACAGAAGCAGATCAAGAAGGCAACCGGCAAAAGTCTCACCGAGCTCCATATTGACCTCGCGCAGAGCGGCGGGCTCAGCCAGAAAGATCTCGACACCATAGCCGGGGCTGGAGCGGTGGCGACAAAGGGGGGAATCACGGCCAAGGGAGGTATAACGTAAGAGATCTCTCGCTGGCGCATCCGGGAGCGTCCTGCGCAGGAACTGTGCGTAGGCGGGCTGTCATAATCGCTGAGGAGGACTCTCGTGAAGACTCTCGTGCTCACCGTGCTGCTCGTGTTCATGACGCTGCCCCTGTTCGGTCAGGGCGCTCCGCCACAGGTTGCGCCGGATCAACCGTACACCGTCGAGTACTACTAAAAGGTTCAGTGGGGACATCAGCAGGAATTCCTGCGGCTCTTCTTGAAGAACCACTATCCGCTGCTCAAGAGAGTGGTCGAGAGCGGGCGTATGCTTTCGGTGAAGATCGAGACGCCGGCCAACCACATGACCGAGGATGCGCGCTGGGACTATCGGGTGACGATCCGATTCAAGAACTCCACGGCCGCGACGACGTC
>JASHOO010000676.1 GCA_030041035.1 Bryobacteraceae bacterium
CGGCGCTTGGCCTACATTAAGTCGGGGCTCAGGCTTAATGCAGAAATTCCTTCAGAAAGTAATTTTCGTTTCCCCGGTGAACTTCTTGTAATCGTGAAACTCGATTGTCTTGCGGCTGCACTTGTGGCTATCACGGATGCAAACGCGCGTCTCGGCTTGTGCCGGCAGTCGGTAAGTCTGCGACGATTCCAGGCGAATCTCGCTGAAGTTCACTTCGGCTTCCACGCTGTTGAGGGGGAAGGCGGATGGAATCCCTTCGGCTTTCTTTTCGATTCGCAATACGTGCTTCCCATCCCGATCAAACCAGACCCGTCCGCTGTACTGGGGAATGATGTATTGATAGTCGGAGAGGATCTTCCAGTCAGATTGTGCACGGTTGATGCGAAAGCTATACTCGCGGGCTGCCACACCATTCACGCTGTCTTCTTTAACGAACTGGAACTGAGCGCCCTGGTTCGCGAGCAGACCATGCAAGAGGCTGCCGAACTCTCCCGTGGAGATGTCGCCGCCCAGTTCCGGCCATGACTTTTGAGCTGGCCTGCCGTCGACCTGGATGTCGCGATAGGTCTCGCCTGTTTTTCGGCTGTAAAGAACTTCAGCCGACAGCGTATCCTCCAATTCCCACTCGTTCCCTCCAGCCGAGTTCTCATACCGCTTCACCACTTCTCTGCAAAGGAAGTTGGGAAGTGCGCGATCCACGGTTGATTCGGTTTCACGAGCGTGCTGGAGGACCGGGTCCGTCTCAGCCTGCGAGTCGACAGACTGGTGCGGCGGAGGAGCATTCGCTGGAGTTGCGCGTTCGACGATGTTTACAGCTTCAGCCATTAGGCCGTGTCCATCATATTCACCGGCCCGCACATCGACGCGGTCACCAGTGTGCGGACCAGATTCTGTCCCGTTGATATCCAGCACAATGAAGCGTGTATCCTCGAGTTGCATCACCATGCTTCGGCTTTCCACCAGAAGCACAACACCGGCGAAAGTGCGGCCAAGCTCGACCGGCACAGCGTGTGGAGCAGGAGCCGGCGGGGGTTGAGGCGCGACCGTTTCGGCTGCCTTTACGGTCTCCGCCTCAGCGCGGTAAGTCTCCGGGCTGAGAAGGCGGACCGCTTTGCTGGTAGAAGTGATGCGCACTGCGTGAAACTTGCCCTCTGCGTTTTCGGCCAGCGGCGGGCCGTACTCGAGTCGGTAGCTGGCCGACGTGTCGATCCGCGCCTGTTGAAGCGCCTTTTTGACATCGCTGCTCATCAGCAGGCGACCCCCGGGTCGCCGCCGACAAAACCTCCAGTCCATCACGACTCAGAGTGCCGAGTGCCAGACTTGGGTCCAGTGTATAGATCGCGATGTTCGCTCCAACGAACTGAGCTCCAAGCTGCCGCAAACTCGGCGCGAAGTTCACCCACCCCTGACCGGTGAGCCGGATGCTGCTCGGAATTCCGTCGGTGATCCAGAGCAGTTGCTTCCGGCCTTGGAGTCGCGCCATGGACTGCTCCAAGGACTCCAGGGCAGAAAATGTCACTCGGAAACGCTCCTCCGGGTGGGCAATAAACTCGATCGATCGTGCTTGGTTGACCTTTTGTAGTGCCTGATTGAGTAAAGGTCCCGCGTGCTCAATCCAGGCAGCGTCGTCGGCTGTCGGAGCAGGTGCATTGACGCCTGGAAGCGCATGGACCGGATACAAGTTGCCGTTGGCCACCAACACATAAAGGTAGAGCACGCCGTAATCCGTCAAACTTGCCAAAGTTTTCTGAAGCTGCTGCGCCTCATATCCGGCCTGCTGGAAATTCAGGTCCAACAGATCTAGCAGGATCACGAGTGTGGGAGCGGGACTGCCGGGACTCAGCCGTAGTGAAGTGATCTGCTGCTCTGCGCCGTCATCGAGGACCCGCAGATCACTGGGTTGGAGGTCGGCTACAGGACGGCCCGCGTGATCGGTGGCGATCACGCTCAAGGTGACCGGCTTCAGATGCTGCGGGTTATCGCTGACCTGTCCAGCCGCAACGGTGATCATGCCAGCACTCAGTACCAGCGAAACGACCTGTAAACACCGCTTTGGGTAATCCTGTTGACCATACACAAAGAACCTCTTGAGTTTCCGGCACAGTGAGACGAGCGCGTAACCTCGAAGGCCGCACCCCCACCGGATTGCAGACTGGTCGAGCCGTCCCGACGACCAAGCGATCCGTTCCGAATCGCGGCGTATTCCGGATGCCGTCGGCGAACTGCCCGCGATTTTGTCGCACGCTTCTACTGTTGCGTGAAACGCCTCAGATACGGCCCGAGTCGGCGTGATTCTGAAAGATCTGAAGCTAGCCCTAGAGCGTGGTTCACTGCGCCGCGGTCAACTCGACACTCGCGGACTGCAAGCCATCCGAGGTAGCGGCTACCTGGATCGAGCCGCCGCGACCGGCCTGGGGCCTGACGATCAACAGCGCCAGTCCGTTGAACGCCTTGCGATAGTCGGCCTGGAACGGTTCAACGGAGGCGGCGTTGCCGTTATCCACGGCTTCGATTTTGCCGGCGCCCTCGACGCGGAAATGCACCAGGTTATCGGCGAGGGGGCACAAATTGCCATCTTTATCTTCGATCCTCACGGTGATGAACGAGAGATCCTCGCCATCGGCATGGATGGCCTGGCGATCGGGCAACAACCGTACCACAGCAGGCTGACCGGCAGTGCGCTCCTCGTCAGTGGCCACCTGTGCACCATTCTTGTATGCGACGGCGCGGAGCGTTCCGGGTTGATAGGTCACCTGCCACTCCAGCCGAAACTTCGAGGTGAACTGCTGCGTGGGGGTGACGTTCCGGCCAACCGGAATGACCACGGTATCCACTCCGCGTTTTTTCTTCCCAAGAGATTTGCCGTTCAGAAATAATTCGACCTCATCGGCGTTGGTGTACACCATGACGGGCAAGGTTTGACCCTCACGCCCCGGCCAAGTCCAATGGGGCAGCACGTGCACGATCGGTTGGGAGGTCCACTCGCTCTTGTACAGGTAGTATCGGTCCTTGGGGAACCCGGCGAGATCGACAATTCCGAAATAGGAGCTGCGGGACGGCCAATCCTTGCGGCTGCCGTAGGGAGTGGGCTCGCCGAGGTAATCGAAGCCGGTCCAAACAAACTCGCCGAGCACGTTGGGCAGGCGCTCCTGAGCGTCGAATTCGACATCGGGACACATCGCCCAGGGCGGTGCCACAGTGTCATAGCTCGACACCTGCAAGGAGGGATCCTTTTCGTAGTGGACAATCGGCAAATGATAGACGCCGCGCGAACTGACGCAGGAAGCGGTTTCCGATCCGAAGATGACCCAGGTGGGATGCTCATCCTGTATGCGGGCATACTGCATCGGCTGGTAGTTGAATCCCTTGACATCGACCTGGTCGGCGAAATGGTTCTTAATCGCATCCGCCCACTCGTTCATGGCGGAGGTGGTGGGGCGCGTGGGATCCTCCTCGTGCGCGTAGCCACTGAGGCGTTTGGCGATCTCCCAGCCATCGGGCTTTCTCTGTTCGGGGATTTCATTGCCGATGCTCCACATAATGACGCTGGGGTGGTTACGGTCGCGGCGGATCATGTCGCGCATGTCGGTTTCCGACCAGTCAGCGAAATACTTCGAATATCCGTTGGGCTTTTTGGGAATGCGCCACATATCGAAGGCCTCGTCCATGACGAGAAGGCCCATGCGGTCGCAGGCATCGAGCAATTCGGGCGCGGGTGGATTGTGGCTGGTGCGGATGGCATTGACTCCCATGCTTTGCATGATTTCCAACTGCCGCTCGATGGCGCGCCGGTTCACGGCCGCGCCGAGTGCTCCGAGATCGTGGTGATCGCAGACACCCTGGATCTTGAGATGGCGGCCATTGAGCAGAAATCCGCGATCGCGCGTGAACTCGATGGTGCGGATGCCAAAGGGAGTCGTGTACTGATCGAGGATTGCGCCGGCACGACTGACGGTAGTGACGGCGCGATAGAGATAGGGCCGGATGGTGTCCCAAAGCTGCGGGCGAGCGACGGTCAAGGTAAACTTCACAGGGCTAGTTTGTCCGGCAGGGATCGTGGCATCGGCGGATTGCCGGCTCACCTGTTGGTTCCCAGCATTGAAGATGACCGTTTCGACGGTGACGGTTGCGGGCTGGTCGTTTCGATTGCGAATTTCGGTTTGAATGGCGACGGTGGCGGTGGAGCGGGAGATTTGGGGAGTTGTGATGTAAGTGCCCCAGTGCGCGACGTGAACAGGGCCGGTGACCACGAGCCACACGTTGCGATAGATGCCTGCGCCGGGATACCAGCGCGAGGATTCATCCTCGGGCGCGAGGCGGACGGCGATGACGTTGGGCCCGTCGAAGTTCAGATAGGGCGTGAGATCGAGTTCGAAACTGCTGTAGCCATAGGGGCGTCCTCCGAGCTTGTGGCCGTTCAGCCAGACGGTGGAGTTGGACATAGCGCCGTCAAATTCGACGCTGTAAAACTTGCCGCGGCCGTCCGCGGGGACGGTGAAATGTTTGCGGTACCACGCGATGCCGAATATGGGAAGGCCGCCGGTTTCGGGATTGTACTTGGAATCGAAGGGGCCTTCGATGGCCCAATCATGCGGCAGGTTCAAGGCGCGCCAGGCGGAATCGTCAAACGCGGACAGCTCGGCACCGGGCGCATCGGCTTTGAGAAAGCGCCAGCTTTCATTGAATGAAACGCGCCGCTCGGCTGCGCCCAGGTGGACGGCAACGAGGAGCGCGAGCGCGCACAGCTTCGCGCTGCAGCGCGCGAAAAAGCATCTCGGCATAGTTTGAACTCCTGACGAATCAAGATATAGGCCGCAGGCCCTGTAAATCATAACCCATGGATGGGAGTCAGATAAAAGCTACTTCGGGAGCGATGCAGTGCTCGGAGTAGGTGAGATAGCCATCGCCCTCGTTGCGCACGGCATAATGAATGCCGGGCGGAATGAGAAACAGATCGCCCTGGTCAAAAGGAAGGCGCGGCGGCGCGGGGACGCATTCTGAAGAATCCGCGACCACCACGGTGCCACGGCCGTTCATGCGCAACAGCACGGCACGCATATCATCGTGCGTGAGAGATGTTTCCCTGCCCGGCTCGATGACGCAGCGCGCGGCGGTGACAAACGCATCACAGAACACAGTCCGTTCCCCTCCCGGAACCGGAGCGGGCTGAATGCGCTCGAACTGCTTCTCACCCAGGCCCTTTACCAGCCGGTTCTGCGCAGGCGGCTGGACGGCTCGCAGTATAGGATCTGCGGAGGCACGGTTGAAATGGGGAGGAATCTTCTTACCGATGTTCTGATCGTGCAGGCGGTCCACCATGTCGGTGGACACGGTGGCAAACTCCTCGAGCACGCAACCGATGACGGTGTGCACTACGCCGAGTTCCGAGATGATAAATATGTCTCCCGGATCGGGGACAAAGCGGTAGCGATCGTAGCGCGGATTCGGCTCTCCGGCAAACCAGCACTCAAAGGAACGCTTTTCATAGATTTTTTTCCAGTCAGCGAAGTCGCAAAGAAAGACATAACCTCCCGGCTTCACACTTAGGATGTGAAAGACCTCCAGCTTGTGGACGATGTGACGCTGGAAGCTGAACCCTTCCTGTTCATTCTGGAGGAAGATCGAATAACCTACCGGGGTAGCGGCCTTAATGGCGTAAGACTTATATTTCAGTATGAAGCCGAGGTCCTTTTGAAACTGGGCGATCTGCCGCGCATCCGGGCCGGAGATAGGGCGGCTCATTGCCGCGAACAGGATGGCTTTGAGAAGGGTCTCCAGCCGTTCAGTCTGTTCAATGGGCATATCGCGGCGGAGGAATTCGCCGAGCACAGGGAGGCTCTGAAGTCCGCGTTCAATGATTTGACTGGCTTCCTTATCTGACTCAGGGTTCCTTAAGTGCTCTTCGACACGATGTGACAATTCTGTATAAGATCCCATAGCTCAAGACTCCGAAGTCCGCCCGGTATGTGTCGCGGCGCCGTAAATTCTCACTACTTTTCGAATCCGTTCGTGAATCAGATCAGCGGGGGTATTGGAAACTCGCTGAGAGCGAACCGCATAGTACTCTTCGGGCAGATATTGACTCAACAGTGTCAGCGGAGGCGGCGAGTCAGACAAATTCGTGATCAGCCGGCTGAGTTCGTGCTGAACGGACGAATCTGGCCAGTAGTAACGGCAGCGGTCGCTGTAGCTGTACCGGCGCGCGAGGGCGAGTTCGTGCTCGTCGCCATGATAATAGGGTTTCCAGTGGACCGGATTGCGCAACATAGCCTGTTCCAGGGCCTCAGGCACGCGTGAACGGGTAACTCCGCGCCGCTTACCCAGCCATTCGCGCTCAATGTCACTCAAGGCGAAGACAGCCTCGCGAAAGGCAAAAGTGAGCCAGGGGCCGACTTTCAATATGGCGAAGTGATCCTCCACCATCGCCTTCAAAGCGGCGGGCGGCTGATAGTCAGTGGAGTGTGCCTCGTACACGAGTGACGGAGACGCGGGCAAACACTGACTCAAAGGGCGAGCCTTCGGCCGATCGTACTCAAAAACGGAAGCGTCGCCGAACTCGACCCCTGGCTGTACCACGAGCCCGATGACTCTCTCCCAAGCTGCACTCAATCCCAGTTGCAGAAATGCGCGGTGAAAGCCTTCAAGTGTTGCTTGAGCGTGCTCGACGCGGGTGACTGCGGGTGCCGAGCCCGGCTCCTGCTCACCCCCGGGGATGGGCACCTCGGTACCGATGACATAGACGGGAGCGGGTGGATTGTCCGGTAACTCCTGATGGGCTTTTTCGGCAGCCCGGCAAAGCACTGCTGCCCGGTACGCGACGACTTCATCGGCGAGCGGCTGGTTGGGAGGGTCGCCGGCGCAGGCCATGCTGGCGTCAAGATGGATCTTGCCATAACCTGCGAGAACGCTGGCATGCACAAGTTCGCAAGCCTTATCCAAGGCCGACTCAGAAGGCTCATGGCGCCAGGGGTAGGGGCCCAAATGGTCACTGCCGAGCAGAACGCGGTTCAGTGGAAAATTCGTGCCTGCGGCAATTGAGTGGACAAACGCGCGAAACTGAGACGGTGTGAGGCCGGTATAGCCGCCGAATTGATTGACTTGATTTGAAGTGGACTCAATCAAGAGGCACGAGCGGTCTTCGTGGGCCTGAAGCATGGCCGACTCGAGCACGGCCGAGTGAGCCGAGCAGACGGAGTAGACACCCACCGGATCATTGCGGCGGTTACGGTCAGCCAGGGTGCGCAGCCAGTTACCGGGATCCAGACCGGGAGAATGCATCACATGCCAAGCCGCGCTATTCGAAAGCGGCGGTGCCTCCGACTGCGCCGACGGCGCGTGTGCCAGCGGCCACGCCGGCGCGCGCTGCATCCTCAACGGAAGCGCCTTTGAGAAAGCAGAAGAGAAAGCCGGCGTCGAAGCTGTCGCCGGCGCCCGTGGTGTCGACCACGTGAGCTTTGGGCGCCGGAACGCGGATACGCCTGCCTTGCGCATAGACGATCGTTCCGCTCGCGCCCAGCTTGACTGCGACGATGCGAACCAACTTAGACAGCTCGCCGGCCGCCCGCTCAACATCGCGGCAGCCAGTCAATCGGAGCGCCTCAATCTCATTGGGGAAGAAAACATCGGTGAATTGCAACACGCCGCGGAGTCCGGAGTCCCAGTTTTCCGAAGGATCGTAGTTGCAGTCAAGCGATGTGGTGAGCCCAAGTTTTTGCGCCTTGCGGAACAGAGCGGCGGCTCCGGAGTGCAGATTGGTTAGCAGAAAGTAGGAGCCGACGTGGAGATGGCGGGCAGTGCGCAACGCGGCGTCGGGAACATCGCGCGAGCGCAGCAGCGCCATACTTCCGGCGTAGGTAATGCCGGCACGCTTTGCGCCCTTTTTGCACCAGATGGTCAATCCGGTCTTGACATTCGGGCGCCGCTGGAGAGCGCGAGTGTCCACGCCGGCCCAACGGAGGCGCTGCTCGACGAACTGGCCGAAGAAGTCATCGCCAACGATGCCCGCAAAAGCGACCTTTGCGCCGAGACGCGCCAGGTTGAAGGCAAAAATGGAACTGGAGCCACCCAGGACGAGATTCATGTCGGCGGCGAGTTTTTCCTTTTCAAACTCGAGGCGGGCGATTCCGTCGATCAGCAGATCGGCATTGGCCTCGCCCGCCACGAGACAGTCCAACGGGCGATCAGCCTTCATGAATGCGAACTCCTTGCACCACCCGGTTAATGACGCCGCCGGGACTGGGATTGTCGGGATTGAGATCCGACTGAAGACTGAGGTGATAAGCGAATAGTTGAGGGAACACGATCTCGAAGGGAGTGCGCAGAGTATCGGGCAACTCAGGCGCCATGGCGGGGACGACTTCCTCGAACGCAGGAGGCGGAGCATCCGCCGCAGCGACGACGATTAACTGGCCGAGTTTTTTGGCGCGCAATTCTTCCAGCAGGTCCTGTTCGTAGCGGCGGCGCAGCGGGTCGGTGGAGAGGATGCTCAGCACCAGGGCATCGGGGAGAAGGAAACTCATGGGGCCGTGACGCAGGCCGAGATGGGTTTCGGCCATCACCGGGAAGCGGCCGGCGCTCATCTCGAGAATTTTGAGCGATGCCTCGTGCGCCCAACCCATCATGGGAGCGGAAGCGAGAACCACCACGCGGCTGACCTGGCCGGCCGCAAGCCGGCGAGCTTTTTCCTCGAGCACCGCCAAGTTCTGTTTCACGCGGGTACAGATTGGGCTCAGCGCCGGGCCGATCTCACGATGGCGGGCCAGACAAAGACCGGCGAGCACGAGATTGGAGAACGAGCTGGTCATGGCGAGACTGCGGTCGTTGGTTCTGGGGTCGAGGATGATGGGCGCGACGCCGGGAAATTGCGCCAACCGGCCTTGCGCATTGCAGGTGATGGCGAGATGCCGGACCTGCGGGCAGAGCCTTTGGATTCTGCGAACCACGGCAACGCTCTCCGGGCTGTCACCTGAGCGCGCCAGAGAGACCAGAACGCCGTTGGCAGCAAAGCAGGGCTGGGGATCGACGAGGAGATCGGTGGTGGGAATGGCGCGGCCGGCGGGAAAGGCCGACTGAATGGCCAGGCCCGCGTAAGCGGAGCTTCCGGCGCCGGTAAACACGCAGTCACAATCCGGAGAAAACGAGTCGCAGCGGGCCAGGCTGCCGGTGACGCGATCGAACGTATCCGGCCAAAGTTCAGGCTGCTGGAGGATCTCGGCGCGCGTCAGCGCACCAAGTGCTGCGGTGCCTTCTGTTTTCGTCAGAATTTCGCTGCTCCCTGCGTGTTCCTGGATTTCTGGGCGTTCTAAGAAAGTCTAGCAGACCCGGCGACCAGCCAATCGAATGCAGCTCTCGTCGTGTTAATAAGACAGTATACTGAATACGCTACGTTCACACGGCGTGACATCATCGGCGGGAGTGCGGCGGTTGCGGCATGGGCCACGGGCTTGATCCGGGCGGCCGGAGAAAATGTGCTGGAGGTGGCCTATGCGGGTTCGATGACCTCGGTGATGGAGGGCGCGGTCAAGCAGGCGGCGGGTGAGCAACTGGGGTTGTCGCTTGAAGGCCGGGCACAAGGGGCGAGCGGGCTGGCGCAGTTGATCATCAGCAACGCCATCCATCCGGATGTTTTCATTTCGGTGACACCCGGCCCAATGCAGATCGTGCTGAAAGCGGGAATGGCGGAACGTGCGCGGCCGATCGCACGCACGGAGATGGTGATAGCGTACTGTCCCAGCAGCAGTTTTGCCGGCCGGTTTCAGGCGGCGGGCGAGTCCAACGGCGACCCGTGGTGGCGCATCCTGGAAGAGCCGGGTCTGCGCTTCGGGCGAACCGATCCCGTCACGGACCCGCAAGGCCGCAATATCATATTCGTAATGCAACTTGCGGCGCGGCTGTACCACCAGCCGGACCTGGTGGAGCGTATTCTCGGTGCGGACATCAATCCGCGGCAGATTTTCACCGAGCCAACGATTCAAGCGCGCCTGCAAAGCGGCCAGTTGGATGCGGCGTCGGCGTACAAAATCCAGCCGGGACCGTTTCACCTTCCATATCTGTCTTTGCCAAAGGAAATCAACCTTGGCGCCAGCCCGGCTGCTACGTACGCGGAAGCCGGCCTGATGTTGAACGGCAAGACCTATCATCCGGAGCCGCTTATTTATTACGCTGCGGCGCTGAAGGGCGCACCACACCCGGCGGCGGCGGCGAGGTTTCTCGAGTGGCTGGGGGGAAAGCCAGCGCGGGAGATTTTCAGCCGGTACAGCTACGATCCGCCGGATGAAGCTGGGGAGTTAACCGCGCAGTGATGCCGCGTTGGGTGGCGCGGGGCGGAGTGGTGCTGTTCGGCCTCGCACTCCTCTATCCGTTGAGTGGACTGCTGGTTCACGTGGGTCCGTGGCGTTGGGATGCAGAGGTGGCGAATCCGACGCTGGCTTCGATTCGTGTATCCCTGCTATGGACCGGCGCTGCGATGCTGATCGTGTTGCTGGTGGGCACGCCGATCGCGATCTACGTGGCTCGCGCAGCAGCGAGGGAGCGGCTTTGGTGGCAGAGCATTCTGATTCTTTCCATCCTGCTGCCTCCGCTGGCGTTGGGGATTCTGCTGTCCATGGCATTCGGGCCGAGCGGCTGGATCGGTCACTGGCTGAATCAAGCGGGAGTCCGCCTGAGCAACAGCACGGCGGCGTTTGTGGTGACGCAAGTCTACGTCAGCATCGGCTACTACATTCTGGGTGCGATTGCGGCATTCGGCTCCATTCCGGCGATGCTCGAAAAGCAGGCCGCTCTGCTGGGCCAGCCGCCGTGGCGGGTGTTCTGGCGCGTGAGCTTTCCGCTTGCACGGCTGGGGCTCGCCGTGGCGTTCAGTGTCGCCTGGGTGCGGGCTTTGGGCGAGTTTGGAGCCGTGATGGTGACCGCGTATTATCCGTCGGGAATGCCGGTGCAGCTCTGGGTCAATTTGCAGAGCTTCGGCCTGCCCGCGGTCATGCCGCTGCTGGTGGTTTTTCTGGTGACGGCTCTGCCGCTGCCCTGGGCCGTCCATCTGATGTCCCAGCGCCCCCCGCATGCTTGACGCTCACATTTTCAAGCGGCGCAGGGAACTGACGGTGGATGTTCACCTGCAGATGGAGCAGGGCGCATCGCTGGGGCTGTTCGGAGCGTCCGGCTCGGGCAAGAGCACCATTCTTTCGTGCATCGCGGGGATCGAGCGGCCGGATGCGGGCCTGATCCGGTTCGGCGACCTTCAATTATTCCCACTGCCTTTGCCGCTGCACCGGCGGCCCATCGGATACCTCACGCAAGAGCCGAATCTGTTCCCGCATTTGACGGTGGCGCAGAATATCGCATTCGGGTTGGGCGGTAGGCCCACGGCGCATGAAAACGGCTGGCTGGCGGACCTGCGCCGGAGCCTGGGACTCGCCGACGTGTGGAACGCACCGGCCGGGCGCATCTCCGGCGGTCAGGCGCGGAGAGTGGCGCTGGCACGCATGCTGGCCCGTCGCCCGCCGCTGGTGTTGCTGGATGAGCCGTTCAGCGGCCTCGACCGGCAATTGGTGCGCGAACTGATCGACGGCCTGCTGATCTGGAAAAACAGCATGGCGTTCACCATGATCGTAGTGGACCATCAGGCGCACGTGCTGGAGCGGCTGTCCCCGTGCGTGGCGGTGCTCGAGCGCGGCCGCATCATTCAGGAGGGAGATTGGGAACAGGTGCGCGCTGCGCCAGCGACGGATCTGCTCAGGAAGCTGCTGGCGCCGCTGTGAAACCAGGGAGAAACCAGGGACGGAGTCTCAATTTCCGAGCTCTGCCGGCCCTCTCCGCACAGGTCTAGGGAACCTTCACCACCTCGATGCGTTCGAGCATGCGGATCCAGCGGGCGGGGCGTTTATCCTGGGGCACGATGATGCGCAGCGGGCCCTGGCCTTCGGCGAGCGGCTTGCCGTTACGCGAGGAAGCCACGATGACTTTGGCGTCAGTGAAGGCGGGGTCGAGCTCGGGCAAGGCAAAAACCACGCGATACCCGTCCTTGGCCTGCGCCAGAACATATGTGGCCATGCCGGGGCCGCGGAGTTTTTCGCCCTGGGGCACGCCAGCCGCTTTCAACAGCTCCACGAGCGTGACTCCCTCATATGTGGCCGAACTGCCGTCGTGATCTTTCACGTCCAGGCTGGTGTGCGGCATTTTCTCGAGGTCGCTCAACTGGAGGTTGAGTGGATGCTCGACGGCGCCCGTGATGACCAATGCGGGGCTTTGGGCGAGCGCGGGCCCGCACAGGAACGCGGTTGCGATAAAGACGGGCAAACAGTGCTTCATGACGAATCAAGCCACCAGCTTTCCGGCGTCGCTCATAGCATAACCTCCCAGACCTTCGAGTTCCCGGCGGAATGACGCCCGGCCCAACGTATCCACTAACAGCTGCACGGCGGGCAACGCCAGGTGCGGCTTGCGAATCACCAGGTCGTAGCGCTCGCTGATGAGCGGCACAAAATCAAGGCCAAGTACCCGCGCCGCAGCGCGCGTGGCGATGCAGCCATCCGCCTGCCCCATGCGCACCTGCCACGCTGCGGGGAGGTGGCCATAGGCGACCTGGTCGTAGCCGGCCAGTCTGGAGCCGGGAATGCCCAAGCGCTTCAAGCTGGAATCGAGCAGAAGGCGGCTGCCGGATCCCGGCTCGCGATTCACCAGCGTGACGCCCTTGCGGGCAAAATCGGCGATTTCACGAATCGATTTGGGATTGCCCTTGGCCACCACGACGCCTTCTTCCCAGACGGCAAAAGTAATCACCGATGCTGCGCCGCGCGGAAACAGCTTGCGCACCTGCGGAAGATTGCATTCGCCGGTGGTTTCGTCGCGCAGGTGCGAGCCGGCAATGTGCACGCACCCCTGCCGCAACAAATCGAGGGACTGCGAACTATTGCGATGCGCCAGAACCAGCTCGATGCCGGCCTTTTGCACATGGCGTGCAAGAACCGACATGGCGGGATCGCAGCCCGCCATGAGCAGGCGCCGGCCGAAATCCGCTTCGGCGTGGAACAGTTGCACCTGGGTTTTGCGCGCATCGGCACCCTTTCCGCCGGTGCGCAGGACCACGGCGTCCGCAGTGGGCAAGTGCCACACCACCGGCGGCGGATGGACCGCCAGGATGCGTCTGTCTACGTGGCACAGTTGCACGGGCAGCCCGGGCTCAGGCTCCTGCCCTCCGGGCAGCATGTCGACTTCCTGCGTTACAGCCGGCGCCGAGGGCCCGTCATCGAGGCGAAACAGCTCTTCGACGGACACCTCGAGCGCGCGCGCCAACCGCAGCGCGACTGTGGTATTGGGCACGTACGCTCCGGCCTCTATGGCATAGATGGTCTGGCGAGTGACGTCCACAGCCTTGGCCAGTTGCGCAGCGCCATACCCGCGCGCCTGCCGGATTTCCGGCAAGCGATTCTGAATGCTCCTCATAAAAGACGGTGTACATTCCAGTTTACACAGTTGTCCGGCTCTGCCAGTACATCTCGTTTATCAGACAGAGGTTTTCGTCAGTCCGGGTATCCGTAACAGCCATCGTCGGCCGCGGGCCCGGTGGAACGGGCGACTCCGTTCAGATCGGTTGTTACCGAGGGAAGCAACTGGCCGGCGTTGATCGCGGGTGACCCAGGCAACAGAAGATAATTGCCGGCTGCCGGATTCACCCACAAGCTCGCCGAAGTCGCGGTGAAGGAGTGGAGTTCATATCCTTGGGCCTGCCAGTCGGCAAGAGTGAGGAAAGTGTTGCCGCCATCGGGTGTCACCCCCCAGTTTCCGCCGCCGAAAACATTGTAATCGCTATCGGTATTGGCGACATCGGTGGCGGCGCCGTATTGGATGCCGCCATGATTTGAATTTTCGTTGTAGAAAATGTTATCGCGCACGGTGTTGCCGCCCACGCTGGAGCTGATGTCGAGGTCCCAGCGGCCGTCGGAAGCCATGTCGATGGTGTTGTTGTAAACCAAGTCGCCAACCGGACCGGCCGCGCCATCAATCTGGAACATGGCGATCCCCGAAGCGTGATTGTTGTAGAGCAGGTTGTTCTGAATGGTCGAGTACTGCACGCCGTCCAGGTTGATGCCTGCGCCGCCGGCCGACCCGTTGTTGTAGATGATGTTGTCTTCGAGCAGAGCGCCGGTGATGAGGCCGCTGCCGCCCTGAGTCACGTCGGCGTTCAGTTGCAGCCCGCAGCCGGCATTATCGTGGAGCCAGTTGGCGCGCACAATGGGCGATTCACTGCTGTTGGAAACATAAATGCCGTGTTGCGCCACGCTGCCGTAGCATTCATTGTTGCGAATCAGGGAGTTGTTGGAGAAATCGGTGAAGATGCCCCACTCGGCGTTGTCGCCGTAGACGCCGTTCTGCACGGTCACGTTGGGGCTGTTGTCGATGCGCACGGCCGCGCGGTTGGCATTAAACGAGCTCAAGCCATCGAGCACGATGTAAGAGGAATACGTCACGAATATTGTGTCCCGCACACCGGTGACGGGAAGAATCTGGGCGTTCTGGGCCAATGCCTGGATGCTGATGGGATTGGCCGCGGTGCCGTTCAAGGCGCTGACGGTGAAGGCATTGTAGGTGCCGTCGGCCACGAAGATGGTGTCGCCCGGCTGCACGATCGTGAGCACCTGGGAGATCTGCCGGCAAGGGCTCGACTGGGTGCAGGAATTGGTGTCGCTGCCGGCCGGCGATACGTACCACGACGCGCCGTTTCCGACTTTGCAGCCCTCGCCCAAAACGGCGTTGACGACGCGCTGCACATCCAGAATGTTGCACGTGCCGTCGCCGGTCAAGTCTGCGTTGGTGCAAGGAACAATCCCCAGAGCCTGATTGATGGCAAGCTGGATATCGCTAACGTTGACTAACCCATCGGAATTGAGGTCGCACGCGCTGACAAAAGCCGGGCCCGCGGTGAGACACGGGGTGAGCGCCGGCAGAATCAAGGCGTAGATGATGCCGCTCCGGGCCATAACCGTAATCTTTCGATCTGTGGCGGTCTCCGTACAGCCTGCTCTCAAGAGGTGCAAATTGCAATGCTCGCTGTAGATAGCTAACGGAACGAGTTTACCGAGACTTGACCAGTTTGGCCGGTAGCCGTACAACGGGGCGGCGAATGGCCGGTGGCGAAAGACGATAGGGCGCCGGAGATCACCGAGGGTTTACGCTACATAGAAAAAGATATTGGGAAACTTTGGGCGCTCCGTTGCATCACATTGTCAACGCTGGAGTGATTTTCTTGCGAACGCTGCTTATCCTCATGGTTGTGCCGTCGGCCCTGCTCTGCCAGGAGACCCAGTCTGACGGGAGCGTGGGCCAGCCTCCCCGGCACGTGCTTTTGGTGATTCCGAACTTTCGCACGATCCCGATACCGGATGAATACAAGCCGATTCCGCCGAAACAGAAGTTTAAAATCGCGTGGCAAGACTCGTTTGACCGCGGAACGGTGGCGTTGGCGGCGGTATTTGCCGGCCAAGGGCTGTACGATCGCTCTACGCCCGCTTTTGGGGAGGGGGTCGAGGGGTATGCCAGGTATTTTGGGACAGCCTACGCCGATTTGGTGATTGGCAATTTCATGACGGAGGGAATCTTCCCCACCATTCTGCATCAGGACCCGCGCTATTTCCGTAAGGGCACGGGCGGCCGATTGAAGCGGCTGGGCTATGCCGTCGAGCAGATTTTCTGGACGCACACCGATTCCGGCGGAGGGCAGTTCAACTACTCAGAGGTAGTGGGGAACTCGGCCGCAGTGGCTATTTCGATGGCTTACTATCCTAACGGCCGCAATGTCAGCAATGCCGTATCGGGACTGGGCCTTCAGATTGGCGTAGACACCGCGTGCAACATTGTCAAGGAATTCTGGCCGGATTCCTCGAAGAAGAGTTCGCACCGGCACGAGGAGCAGACTCAGCTCGACAGTAGATGATCGCAGTCTCATCCCACCAGCGTCCATCCGCGCAAAGTCCTCAGACTAAGGAATTTTCAACGCTTTGTTAACGACTTCTTAATATCCCTCGGCCTAGCCTGAGAAGTGGAACCGATATGGCATGTCACCAGGCGTGGCCGGAACAACTGATTGTGCGCCTGGACGAGCGCAGCCTGCTCGGCTTGGCGAAGTTGCAACGGGGCCGAGGCGGCTTTCCGGTGTTTGTGCCGTACACGTCCCCCGAGCTGACGAGGGCTGCGCTGGAGCAGGCGGCGGTGCTGACCCGAAACCTGGGGGCACATATCACGCTGTTCGCCGTTCAGGTGATACCCTTTTCAATGCCACTGGATATACCGAGCGGCTCTGTAGCGTTACTGGAGCAGAAGCTGGCTGCCGTGGCCCAGCAGGCCGGCACAGAGGCCGAGGTTCGCGTGATATGCGCCCGGGATTTTGGTCTCGGCTTGAAGCAGATCTTGATGCCCAACTCGCTGGTTGTCATGGCCACGAAGAAGCGCTGGTGGCCGACAGCCGAAGTGAAGCTGGCAGGGGTACTGGCGCGCGCCGGCCATAGTGTGGCAATACTGGGAGTTTGAGAGGATCAAATGTTGCTGGATCTGCTGTTTATCGCAATCGCCGTTCTCTTCTTCGCGATCAGTTGGGCTTACGTTCGCGGATGCGACCGTCTCTAGCGAGGTCTTCATGGATTACTTGATCGCGGGTGTGATTTCGTTGGCGCTGGCGGTGTACCTGGTGTACGCGCTCTTGCGCCCGGAGAAATTCTGACAGGAGATCGTTGTGACTGTTAACGGAGTGTTGCAAATCGCCGCGTTCTTTCTGGCGATTCTCGCATTGACCAAGCCGCTGGGCACATTCATGGCGCGCGTTTTCGCGGGTGAACGCACCTGGCTGCATACAGCGCTGCGGCCGCTCGAAACAGCGATTTACAAGCTGTGCGGGGTCAAGGAAGATGAGGAGCAGCGCTGGACGGCGTACGCCGCATCGCTGCTGATGTTCAGCCTGGCGGGCCTGCTGCTCACTTACCTGATTCAGCGCTTACAGGGCTGGCTGCCGTTCAACCCCCAGGGATTCGGCACGGCGCACGCGGCGCAGGGCGCCACGCCCATAACGCCCGATCTGGCATTCAATACCGCCGCCAGCTTCACCACTAACACCAACTGGCAGGCCTACACGCCGGAAACCACCATGAGCTACTTCACCAACATGGTGGGCCTGGCCACGCATAATTTCACCTCAGCGGCCGCCGGCATGGCAGTTGCCATCGCCCTCATCCGCGGCTTCGCCCGGCACACGAGTGAGAAAATCGGGAACTTCTGGGTGGATATTACCCGCGCCACGGTTTATGTTTTGCTGCCGCTGTCGATCGTGATCGCGCTGCTGTTTGTTTCACAGGGCGTCATCCAGAATTTCAGCCCGTATACGAAGGTTGCGACCGTGGAAGGAGCGGCACAGACCATCGCGCAGGGCCCTGCGGCCTCGCAGGAAGCCATCAAAATGCTGGGCACCAACGGAGGCGGGTTCCTGAATGCGAACTCAGCACATCCGTTTGAGAATCCGACGCCGCTTTCGAACTTCATCCAGTTGCTCGCGATCTTCATCATTCCCGCAGGTCTGACCTATACGTTCGGAAAGATGGTGAAAGACACGAAGCAGGGTTGGGCACTTTTCGCGGCGATGAGCGTTCTGTTCTTCGCAGGTGTGTTGGTCGCTTACTCGGCCGAACAGAGCGGCAATCCGATTATCGCGGCGTTGGGCATCCAGGACTCCCCGACCGCGGCGCAGGCCGGCGGAAACATGGAAGGGAAGGAAGTACGCTTCGGCATCGCCGATTCGGCACTCTTCGCGACGGTGACGACCGACGCGAGCTGCGGCGCGGTCAACAGCATGCACGATAGCTTCACGCCGCTGGGCGGACTGGTGCCGTTGGTGAACATCGAATTGGGTGAAGTGGTGTTTGGCGGAGTGGGCGCCGGCCTGTACGGCATGCTCATGTTCGCCATCCTTTCCGTCTTCATCGCCGGTTTGATGGTGGGCAGAACGCCGGAGTATCTCGGTAAAAAGATCGAGCAGAAGGAAGTGAAGATGGTGATGCTGGCGGTGCTGGTGCTGGCCGGGAGCATACTCCTGTTCTCCGGCACCGGTGCGATCATCCCCTTCGCCAAGAATAGCTGGATCAACGCTCCGGGGCCCGCCACTGCCAACCTGGGCAACGGCGGTCCGCATGGTCTTTCGGAGATTTTATACGCCTACACCAGCGGAACCGGGAACAACGGCAGCGCTTTCATGGGCCTCAACGCCAATACGCCCTGGTACAACATTACGGTTGGGATGGCGACGCTGATCGGCCGTTTCCTCATGATCATTCCCCTGCTGGCGGTCGCCGGTAGCCTGGCGAGTAAGAAGGTGATTCCGGCGTCCGCCGGCACGCTGCCCACCAACGGCCCGCTTTTTGTCGGTCTGCTGGTGGGCGTGGTGCTGATCGTCGGCGCCTTGACATTTTTCCCCGCACTCACGCTCGGCCCGGTGGTGGAACATTTCCTGATGATGCAGCACCAGCTATCTTCCCTGCTGATGTTGCCGGTCTGGAGTTAAAGTATGCTCGTGGAGAGTCAAAACCCGACGGTCAACATTCTGCCGACCAAGCGCCGCCGCGCGCGCCCGCTATTTGATCCACCCATTGTCAAGCGGGCCTTGTGGGACTCGGTGGTGAAGCTGAACCCGGTCACCATGATGAAGAACCCGGTCATGTTCGTGGTCGAAGTGGGCGCCGCGCTGACGACGGTGCTGGTGGTTCGCGACTGGCGCGTGGCAGCTCCCGATATCGGTTTCACGTTTCAGATCACGCTTTGGCTGTGGTTCACGGTGTTGTTCGCCAACTTCGCCGAAGCCATGGCAGAAGGCCGCGGCAAAGCGCAGGCCGACACGCTGCGCAAGACCAAGACCGAAACCGTGGCGCATCGCCTGAAGGACGGCGGAAAACTCGATGACATTGCCGCCAGCCAGCTCCGGCAGGGCGACCAGGTGGTGTGCAATCCGGGGGACATCATTCCCGGCGATGGCGAAGTCATTGAAGGCATCGCCAGCGTGGACGAATCGGCCATCACCGGAGAGAGTGCGCCGGTCATCCGCGAGTCCGGCGGCGATCGCAGTGCCGTCACCGGCGGCACCAAAGTACTGTCGGACGGGATCAAAGTGAAGATCACGTCGAATCCCGGCGAAACGTTTCTGGATCGCATGATCGCCCTGGTCGAGGGCGCGCAGCGGCAGAAAACGCCCAACGAAATCGCGCTGAATATTCTGATCGCCGGATTGACGCTGATTTTCCTGCTGGCCGTGGTGACGCTTCAGCCCTACGCGCGTTTCGCGGTGACCCAGGCCGGCGCGGGCACGATCCCGAGCGTCGCGGTGCTGGTGTCGCTGCTGGTGTGCCTGATTCCGACCACCATCGGCGGCCTGCTCTCCGCCATCGGCATCGCCGGAATGGACCGCGTGATGCAGCACAACGTGCTCGCG
>JASHOO010000677.1 GCA_030041035.1 Bryobacteraceae bacterium
CGTGGGCCTCGCGGAGTCGCCGCTCTTGCTGACGTGCGCGTAAATCCAGCGGTTGCCCACTTGGAGCGGAAACCAATCGAGCACCTGCGCAGGGCTCGCCGAGGGAATGAGCAGGCAAACCATCCACAGGGGTACCGCACCCCGGCGCAACATCTTTCCGAGCCTCTAATCTGATGATATCGCCGCGGGCGGCGATGGCGCGCTCTAATCCGGGAGCACGAACAGGTACGCCACAATCTTCTCCATCTGTGAAGGAGGGAATCGGTAGGGCGGCATCATGCTGCCGGGCGAGAGGGCCTGCGGGTCGCGGAAATGATCCTCCACCCACTGCTGGGTACGCCGCTGCTTCACGCCGTTCAGCACCGGGCCGATCTTCACGCCGACGCCATTGACCATGTGGCATGAGCCGCACTGGCCGTTCTGGTAGATCATGGCGCCCTGCACGGCGAAGTCGGGCGCCGATTGCAAGCCCTCGGCGTTGCGCGGATTGAGTTTCAGCAAAAACGCCGCCAGGGTGTTGAGCTGCGCGTCGCTCAACTGGATCGGCGGCATGGCGCTGCCCGGCACCATGGCGGACGGGTGTTTGAAATGCTCGATCATCCAGGCCGCGGATTTATGAGTTCCCGACGCGAGATCCGGCCCGATCTTGGGATTGCCATCGCCCACGGTATGGCAACTGGTGCAATTCTCCTGGCGGAAGTAGCCGATGCCCGCCATTTCGACCGGCGACAGTTGCAGCCAGTCGGTCGGCTGAGAAAAGTCGATCTGCTCGGCCATGGCCGGTTTCGGCGTGGTCGCGACGGCAACCGCGGTCAACGCGCCCCAACCGATGGCCGCCAGCACCACCAGCGCTCCGGCAAAGGTCCGCTCCGTTACTTTGCGCATGCGGCCGCGATCGATGAAGGGCACCAGGACCAGCGCCAGCACCGCCAGTGCGGGCAACATCACGCTGCCCACCATTTCGAGCGGGCCCTCGAACAGCTTGAGCGTCTGAAACAGGAAAAGAAAATACCACTCGGGGCGTGGGATGTAGGTGGTGTCGGTCGGGTCGGCAAGCTGTTCGAGCGGCACGTGCACCGCCACGGCCATGACAAACAGAATCGCGAAGGCGATGAAGATGGCCACGGTATCGCGGAATACCTGCTGCGGATAAAATTTCTTCAACGGCCGCACTTCGTCGCCGGGCTGGGGCGCCACTCCATGTTTCCGCACCAGGTAGACATGGATCGCGATCAACAGCAACGTCGCCGGCGGCAGCAGCAGCACGTGCAGTCCGTAGAAGCGCGCGAACGTCACCACCCCGACCTCATCCTGCCCGCCGAGCAGCCGCGCCAGATACGGCCCGATCACGGGAGCTTGTGAAGCGATTTGCGTGGCCACTACGGTTCCCCAGTAGGCGCGGTTGTCCCACGGCAGCAGATATCCGGTGAGGCCGTAGGCCAGCGTCACCAGCATCAGCACCACGCCCACCATCCAGGTTGCCTCGCGTGGCTTTTTGTATGCCCCGTAGAGAAAGACCTGGGTCATGTGGAGCACCACGACCACGATCATCATGCTCGCGCCCCAGTGGTGGAGGCCGCGCATCAGCCGTCCCGCGGTGACTTCGGCCAGGATATAGCGCAGGCTGTTGTAAGCGTCGCCGGGAGTGGGCGCGTAGTTGAAAGCCAGCAGGGCGCCCGTGAAGGCCTGGGTCAAAAACAGGAACAGCGCCACGCTGCCAAACACCTGGTGCCAGCCGCTCGACGCCGGAATGTTTTCGTAAAGAAAGTTGCGAACTGCGGTCTCGATGCCGGTGCGGCTATCGAGCCAGTGGTGCAGCCGGTCCTGTCCTTTCATGCTTTCGATCCCGTGGATTGCCGCAGTTGGCCGAGGAGCAGCTTGCCGTCCTGAATCTTGGTTTCGTAGCGGTCGAGCGGACGCGGCGCCGGCCCGGAAATGACCGCGCCATTCACGGCAAACACCGAGTTATGGCAGGGACACAAGAATTCCGATTTGGCTTCGTCCCAGTGATAAGCGCAGCCGAGGTGCGTGCATTGCGGGCCAAACGCTACGGTTTGCTGATCCGACAGCTTCACCACCCAGGCCGTTTCTTTTTCGCTGGTGATCTTCCAGCCATCCACGCGGTTCTTGCGGAAAACCACTTCCACCGGAACCCGGGGCTGCAATTGTGTGACATCGGCGGCCTCGATCCACTCGGATCCGCGGCGTATTTTCGGCGGCAGCAGCAAATACAGCAGCGCGGGAGCGGCCAGCGCAGCGGCGATCAGGCCCCACAGGCCGTAAATAAAGGTCAGGTAGAAACCCCGGCGCGAAGTCCCGGGCGCGGTCGGCACATCCACCATGTGGCCCACAATTCCAATTCTAAGAAAGAATCGCCTGTCAAAGGTGTAAAGATTGGAATTAGCGGCGAAAGGCGAGCACGGCGTTCAAGCCGCCGAAGGCGAAGGAATTAGAGAGCGCATACTCCACTTGAGCCGGCCGCGACGTATTGGGCACCACGTCCAGGTCGCAATCGGGATCGGGTTGGTTGTAATTCGCCGTGGGCGGAAGGAACCCGTCGCGTAGAGCCACAATGGCGGCCATAGCTTCAAGCGCGCCTGCGGCGCCCAGTGCATGGCCGTGCATGGATTTGGTGGAGCTCACCGCCAGCCGCTCCGCGTGCGATCCGAAAACCATACGAATCGCTGCAGTCTCGGTGACATCGTTGGCCATGGTGCCGGTGCCGTGCGCGTTGATATAACCGAACGCCTCCGGCATCAGACGCGCATCACAGATGGCGGAGCGCATGGCGCGGGCCGCACCCTCGGCGGAGGGTTGGGTAATGTGCGAGGCATCCGACGACATGCCAAAGCCCACGATCTCCGCGTGAATGCGCGCGCCTCTGGCGCGGGCCGCCTCCAGCGGCTCCAGCACCAGCATGGCCCCGCCTTCTCCGAGGATCATCCCGTTGCGGTCTTTGGAAAACGGCCGGCAGGTATCGGGCGAGACCACGCGCAGCGCCTCCCAGGCCTTCAAAATCCCGAACCCTAAGGGCGCCTCGCTGCCTCCCGTGATGGCCAGCGGCGCCATTCCCGACCGTACCATCCAAAACGCCTGGCCGATGGCGTGCGATGCCGAAGAACACGCCGTGGAAATGGTGTAGCTCGGCCCGGTGACACCCAACTCCATGGAGATGTGGCTCGCGCCCGCATTGGACATGATCTTGGGAATGGTCAAAGGATGCACGCGGTTCAGGCCCATCTTGTAGACGTTGTAGAAGCCGATGTCTTCCGTCGCCTGCCCGCCCACACAGGACCCGGTGATAATGGCGCCAGCCTCGCGCAGTTCCGGCGTCCATTGAATCCCGGCGTCGTTCACGGCCTCGCGCGCAGCGATTACCGCGAACTGCGCGAACCGGTCCATGAAGTCAGCGCGTTTATCGTCGAAATAGGGGCGGTAGTCGTAGCCCGTTATCTCGGCGCCGTTGCGGAATCGCAACGTGGTGCAATCGGTGGATTGAATCGGCCCGATCCCGCTGCGCCCTGCGCGCAACGCACAAGCGAACTCCTCCGCCGTGCGCCCGAGGGCGCATATGGCGCCAATCCCCGTGACGGCGACCCGGTGCATCCCTAGGACGCCGCCGGAGCAGCGTCTGGCGTGCCGCCGGCCATCAGTTTCTCCACGCCCTCGATTATCTGGCGCACATCGCGTATTTGCTTGGCCGCGTCATCGGGTATGGTGATGTCGAATTCATTCTCGAGTGCGAACAAAATGTTCACGCCATCCATCGAATCGATGCCCAGCTCCTGAAACGTGCTGTCGATGGTGATCTTCTCCACCGGAATCCGCTGGGTGTTGGCGATGACGGTTCGCACTCTTAGGATCAGTTCGTCGGACATATCAGTTGACTTACCGTTTCAAAGCGATATCCCTGGTCCTTTAACGCCGGGATGAGCCGCCGTACTGCTTCAATCGTAGCTGCGACCTGGGGCCGCGTTTCCAGTTGGCGGCCGTCGTGCAGGCAAATAATGGCCCCGTTTCCTGCCTGGGGCAAAACCCGGTGAACAATCGCCGCCGTGTCGAGCTTCCAATCACGGCCGATGACCGTCCACATGACTCCCAACAGGTGCAACCTCTGCTGTGCCGCCCGCATCCCGGGCCAGCGGATGCCGAACGGCGAGCGATAAAGCGCGGGAGATAGGCCGGTAGTCGCGGCGATGGTGGCCTGCGCGCGATCCAGCTCGTCGCGGATGAACGCCGGTCTGCGGAAATAGAACCGGGGATGGGTGTCGCTGTGATTGCCGATCTCGTGGCCGCGGCGCACCACTTCACGGGCAACTTCCGGCAGGCGTCTCACATTCGCGCCGCACTGGAAGAAAGTTGCTGGAACGTCTTGACTGGAAAGTACTTCCAATAGCTGCGGCGTGGATTCGCTGGGACCATCATCGAAGGTCAACGCCAGCGAGCGCCGTGACGACGGGCCGCGATAAACCGATGGCGCAAAAAGAGTTGCAGACCGTCCCCGCACCCCGTAGGCCATCAACGCCCCCGCACCACAGAAGGACGCGCAGACCGCGCCCTCGATTGCTACCGGCATGTTTCGCAATGGTAACACAGGTGACCGAATGCCTATTTTACTCGATCATGCCATTAATCTCCCGGATCGCTTTCACGTCAAACTTGGGCTTCCGGTCGTAGGTCATGAGGCCGTTGATTTCCTGTTCGACGTCGGTCAACTGGGTATAGCACAGCCCGGCCCACCCCGGCACGCGCGCGATCCCCTGGTAGAGGCCGCGCAGCCGTTCCACCGCGGATTCGGCAGACTTTTCCACCCCGGAATATCCCCAGGCTTCCTTGGGCACCTCATGGCCGGGCGGAATGAAGGCGATGCCGCCGAACTCCGAAAGGTAAAAAGGCGAACCGTTATAGCTTGCGCCGGGCACGAGCGGCGCCACGCCCTCGGTGGGGATGCGCGCTCCCGGCTTCCCCAGATCCTTGTAACGCTCGTATAACAATTCGCCGGCCCGCGCGTAATCGTGCAACGCGAACAAGTCGGTCATTTCCGTGTGCTGCCAGCCTTCGTTGTCAATCACCAAACGCGTTGCATCGAGCGAATGCGTGAGCGCGTAGAGCGATTTCAAGTGGTTCTGCTGCCGCGGATCGGCCAGATCGGGGACACCCCAGCTCTCGTTGATCGGCACCCAGATGATGATGGAGGGATGGTTGTAGTCGCGCTCGACGGCGGCCATCCATTCGCGCGTAAACCGCTCAACGTAGCCGTCGTCGAACAAATACGCGTTGGCCATCTCGCTCGAAACCAGGAAGCCCATCTTGTCCGCCCAGTAGAGATAGCGCGGATCTTCGAGTTTCTGATGCTTGCGCGCGCCGTTGAAACCCATGGCCTGCGCCATGCGGATGTCGTATTGAATGGCCTCATCGGATGGCGGCGTCAGGATGCTTTCGGGCCAATAGCCCTGGTCGAGGACGAACTTGAGGAAAATGGAGTCGCGGTTCAGCATCACGCGGCCGTTTTCGGTCGCGATGGAGCGATAGCCGAAATAGGAATTGACACGGTCCAGGACGGCTGAGCCGCTGTGCAGCTCGAACGTAACGTCATAGAGCCGCGGATGCGCGGGTGACCAGAGCTTGGGATCGGCAACAATCGCCACCGCGCTGGCTCTCGGCCCTTCGGCCCGCGCCGAGCTTTGAGCCACCTCGGTTCCCTCGTAGCGGATCCTGGCCACAAATTCGAGGCCCGGCGCCGGCCGCGCGATGGAGGCATCGAATCGCACGGTGCCGTCGAGTGCCGGCGTGGTGCGCACTTGCAGGAGATAACTATCGCCCACCGCCTCCAGCCAGACGGTCTGCCAGATGCCGCTCGTGCGGGTATAAAAAATGCTGGCCGATTTCAGTTCCCAATACTGCTTGCCGCGCGGAATGTAGCGGTCCGTGGGCGGATCTTCGGCACGCACCGTCAGGATGTTGGCGCCGGGCTTGAGCACATCGGTGACATCAAACTGGAACGGAACGTTGCCGCCTTCATGGCGCCCCACGAGGCGCCCGTTCATCCACACCATGGCGCGGTAATCGACCGCGCCGAAATGCAGCGCCACGCGCCGGCCTTTCCACTCCGCCGGAATGGTCACGCTGCGCCGGTACCAGACCCAGGGATGGAAGGAGGTGTCGGCGATGCCGCTTTTCGTGCTCTCAAAACAAAACGGCACGGTAATGTGCCGGGAAAAAGCTCTGCCTGGGGCCGCCCAATCCTCGCCCAGCCCCCGATTGCCGTCATCAAATTCGAATTCCCAGGTGCCGTTGAGGTTGAGCCAGTGTTCGCGCTCGAATTGCGGCTGCGGAAACTCCGGCCGCGGAATGGGCTGCGCGGCCAAAGGCAGCGCGGCCAGCAGAACCATCAGATTTCGACGCATGAATATATCCCCTGGGCGGCTTCCGCAAATACTTCGGCCGCCGTGCGAAAAGTATTGGCGTGCGCTTCGACCGTGCGGGTGATGGGGTCGGCATATCCGCCGCCCAGCGTGACGACGACCGGTACGCCCCTCGAGCGGCAGGCTCCGAACACCAGCCGGTCGCGCTCCCGCAAACCGCCGGACGTCAGGGCCAGCCTGCCCAGCCTGTCTCCCGCCAGCCCGTCCACGCCCGATTGATAGAACACGATCTCGGGCCGGAATTCGAAAACGCGCGGCAGCGCGCTCTCTAACGCGCTCAGGTATTCCCCGTCACCGGTTCCATCGGCGAGATCGATATCGATCGAGCTCTGCTGCTTGCGAAACGGAAAGTTGTGGCGCCCGTGAATGGAGAGCGTCAGTACTTCACGGTCGTCGCGAAAAATCGCCGCCGTGCCGTCGCCCTGATGAACATCCAGATCCACCACCGCCGCACGCTCGAGCCGCCCGGCGCCCCGCAACCAAAAAATCGCCACAGCCATATCGTTGAATACACAAAAGCCCGCGCCTTCGCCGCGAAAAGCGTGGTGGGTCCCTCCGGCCAGCGTGCCGCCGAAGCCGGTATGCAGCGCATCCTCCGCCGCCGCCAGCGTGCCGCCTACCGATGCCAGCGTCCGCTTCACCAGCTCCGGTGACCAGGGAAATCCAATGCGCCGCATTACCCCCGGTTCGACCGTGCCCCCGGCGAAGGCCGCCACATAACGGGAATCGTGCGCCATCATGACTGTTTCGCAGGCAACCGGCTGAGCGGGCTCAAGACGAAACCGCGCATCCGCCGCCAGCGCCTCGCGCAGCAACCCGTACTTCGCCATCGGAAACTTGTGGCCTGGCGGCAGTGGAATCGAATGGTGATCGCAGTAAAATAATCGCGGCTGCATGGCGTGGGCCGTTTAGCGCACCGAGAGATCGTGAATGTAGATGTCTTTGAAGCGCATGTTGCCCGCGCCTCCGGAATGAAGCTGCAACGCGATCGAGCCATCGAAAGATTTCGGCGTGGGATCGGTGAAATCCACAATCACGATGCTGTTCAGCCGCGCGATGTAGCGATTCGCGATGACTTTCAGCAGATAATCGTTCCAGTCATTGCGGTGGATCACGCCCTCGAACTCCGGCGCCGGCCACACAATCCACTGCCGCCCATCGCCATAAATGCCGCCGGTGTGGCCCACTACCTGATCGATTTCAAATTGCAGCCCCTGGCTCACGTCCGCCGTGCCCGGCTTGAATTCGGTGTGAAAGAAAACGCCGCTGTTGCCGTCGCCTTCGCACTTGAACCGGAGCGTAAGCTCGAAATCCTTGTAATTATTCTCGGTTTTCAGGTAGCCGTAATCTCTGGTGACGGCTTGCCCGTGGATCGTTCCGTCTTCGACGGTCCATTTCTCGTGCCCCACCTCGACCCACCCCGTCAGGTCATGCCCGTTAAACAGTTTCACCCACTGTTCATTGGGAAGCTTCGCGCGTGTGTGCTGCGCCCAAAGCGATGAGCACAGCAATAGTCCGGCAATCGTGAAACGCATCTCGACTCTCCTTGGAGAAGCTAAAAGTTTACTTTACGCCGATCTCGCGCTCGATGGCGTGAGCAATCCGCCGGCCGAAATCTTCCACCTGGCCCAGCTCCGGCCCTTCTACCATCACGCGCACCAGCGGTTCAGTGCCGGAAAACCGCACCAACACACGCCCCGCAGAACCCAGCGCTTTTTCGCATGCACTGATCTCGTGCCCCACGGCCGGCAGTTCCGTGAGCGGTTTTTTCTCACGCACGCGGACGTTGTAGAGGCGTTGCGGATAGATTTGCAGATCGCGCGTCAGCTCGTCGAGTCCCATGCCGGCGCGCTGCGCCGTCTCCAGCACACGAAGCGCCGTCAGCATGCCATCCCCCGTGGTCGCCCACTCGCGGAAAATGACGTGGCCCGATTGCTCGCCGCCCAGAGCTGCTCCCACGCGCACCATTTCCTCCAGCACGTATTTATCACCCACCGGCGTGCGCAGCATGCGGATGCCGTCCCGCGCCAGCGCCGTTTCCAGGCCCAGATTCGACATCACCGTGGAGACCACGATGTCCCCACTCAGATGCCCCGCCGCTTTCAGCGCCCGCGCCGCTATCAGCAGCACGCCATCGCCATCCACAATCTTTCCACTGGCCGCTACAAAAATCGCCCGGTCGGCGTCGCCATCAAACGCCACCCCTAGATCCGCCTTTTGCTGGACTACTTGGCGGCTCAGAGAATCGACGTACAGCGCACCGCAATTCAGATTGATGTTGCGCCCGTTGGGAGCGCAGAAAATCGCACAGACCTCGGCTCCGCACCGCCGGAACAGTTCCGGCGCCAGATTCGAGGCCGCGCCGTTGCCGCAATCGATCACCATGCGGACGCCGTCGAATCGCACCGGCGCCGTCGAGAACAAATAGTCGACATAACGCTGATCCAGGCCCGGATCGACCGCCAGGGGCTGCGGCCCGGTCTCGCTGACTCCGGCGTCCAGCAGCCGGAAGATCTCCTGCTCGATTTCGTGCTCCTCGGCGTCCGGCAGCTTGAAACCGGAGTGGCCGAAGACCTTGATGCCGTTGTCCTGATATGGATTGTGCGACGCCGAAATCATCACCCCGGCCACAAACTCGCCGGCCCGCGTCAGATACGCCACGCCGGGAGTCGTAATCACACCCGCCAGCCGCGTGCGCACCCCGCGCTCCGCCAGACCCGCGGCCACCTGCCCGGCAATCCACGGGCCGGATTCACGTGTGTCCATGCCGATCAGAATCTCGGGATCGGGATTGAGCTGGCGCGCCGTGCTCGCGAGCGCCATGCCGAACGCGTGTACCGTCGCCGCGTCTAGGGGATACTCGCCGGCCACGCCGCGAATCCCGTCGGTGCCAAATAGCTGCTTTGCCATGATCGGTTATTTCTTCTTCACCACCACCTGCACGGTAACATGCGAAGAACTCTGAAAACGTTCCAGACGCTCAGGCAGGTATGTATTTACACGGTATTGCGCCCTGCCGACCACGCCGCTGATATCCACCGGGTCGGTTTCGAGCGTCTCCGTGTGCCGCACCGCCGATGCCGGCCCCACGACTCCGAGCTTCGGTGGAATCGCGACCGCCGTGACTACCACGTACCCCGGATGCGGCGCCGAAAGCCGCACCTGCACGGGGACATCGCGCGTCGAGCGGTGCTCAAACGTGAACGTCAGTTGCGCCGGAATCACGCGCACCAGCTGGATTCCCCGCGGCAGGCTCACGTTCCGCGCATCGATGTCGAATGTTCGGACGCCGGGCTCATGCACGGAGGAAAAGTCCAGCACCACTGCCGCCCTTGCATCCGGCATGTCGCGCAAGCGGCCCGCCGGGCCGCGCGTCTCGATGGTCACATTCTCCCGAACTTCCGAGCTGACTTCTAAGTCGTCCGGCGCGCCCTTGTATTCGACAGGAACCGTGCGCAAGGTGGATAGTTCCGGCTCGCTCGCCACCAGGATCCAGATCAGGACCGCCACGCCCAATGACAGCAGTTTCCAGCCGATGTTGTGGGTCAGAATCCCCAGCACGGCTAACTGGCCTTCTCGACAGCTTTGGAATTCTCGGTCGATTCCGCCGCGGCAAACTCGCTCGCCAGCGACGGCCCGGGTTTGCTCACGCCGAAGTGTGCGTTAATGCGCTCGTCCAGTTCGCTAAGGCTCACGCGGCGGTAAATGTCGCCGTGCGCCGCCAGGGCGAGATCGCCTGTCTCTTCCGACACCACTAAGGAAAGGCAGTCGCTTTCTTCCGTGATCCCGATGGCCGCGCGGTGCCGGGTGCCGAGACCGGCCGGCACGGCCGGATTTGTGGTGAGCGGCAAAAAACAGGCCGCCGCGCTGATGCGGTCCTTCTGCACAATCACCGCGCCGTCGTGCAGCGCGCCGCCCGGCTCAAAAATGGCCATCAGCAGGTCGGCGGAAATCTCCGCGTCCAACCGCACCCCGCTTTCGACAAAAGTTCGCAGGCCGATGTCCCGCTCCAGCACGATCAGCGCCCCTGCTTTGCGCTGCGCCAGCCGGCCCAGGGCCAGCAGAATCTCATCCACGAATTCGGGACGCTTGAACCCTCGCGCAAACCAGCGCTTGCGCCCGATGCGCGCCAGCGTGCGCCGGATTTCCGACTGAAACAGCACGATGACCGCAATCGCCGTGTACGGCACAATGTACGAGAGCACCGTCCGCAGCGCCTCCAGCCCCGCCCACACCGCAAGTCCATAAACCGCCACCAACGTCAGAATGCCGATCAGAATGTGCCCGGCCCGGGTGCCGCGCACGATCATGAGCAATTGATAGATCAAGAACGCGACGACGAGGATGTCGATCGCCGCCGTGAACGTCAGCTTCGGCAGTGAGGAAAAAATTGGCGGCAAAAGCAGTAGCATGGACCAGCTCGTCAAGCCCACCCCGGCACCGTTAAAATTCATCTTATCAAGTTGCCCCGCTACGGCCCCGGCCACGGCGTTCAGCTATATTAGAAACTAAGCATGCCCTTCGTCCCCATCCCCGAGGCCGTCGAAGACATTCGCGCCGGCCGCATCGTAGTGGTGGTGGACGACGAGGACCGCGAAAACGAAGGCGACCTCACCATCGCCGCCGAAAAAGTCACCCCCGAGATCATCAACTTCATGGCCACCCACGGCCGCGGCCTCATCTGCCTCGCCCTGACCGCCGACCGCTGCGACTACCTCCGCCTGCCCCTGATCTCGCCTCACAACACCTCGAATTTCGGCACCGCGTTCTGCGAATCCGTCGATGCGCGCGAGGGCGTGACCACCGGCATTTCCGCCGCCGACCGCACCCGCACCATCCTCACCGCCATCAGTCCCGCCGCGCGCCCCGACGACCTCGCCCGCCCCGGCCACATCTTCCCGCTGCGGTCCCGCGAGGGCGGCGTACTCGTGCGCGCCGGACAAACCGAGGCTTCCGTCGATCTCGCGCGCCTCGCCGATCTCGTCCCCGCCGGCGTCATTTGCGAAATCATGAATCCCGATGGCACCATGGCGCGCGTGCCCGAGCTCGAAGAGTTTTGCACCCGCCACGGCTTCAAAATGATCTCCGTGGCCGAGCTCATCCGCTACCGCATGAAGCACGGCCGCTATATCCGCCGTCGCGCCGAAGGCTGCATCGACACCGAGTTCGGCGCGTTCCGCACCATCGCCTACGCCAGCGAGATCGATCCCGAAACGCACCTCGCGCTCATCCGCGGCGAACCCTCCGGACAGTCGAACGTGCTCGTGCGCATGCACGCGCATTGCGTCTATGGCGACGTCTTCGGCTCCAAATTCTGCGATTGCCACAGCCTGATCCGCGAGTCCCTGCGCAAAATCGCCGAAGCCGGCGTGGGCGTGCTCGTCTACCTGCATCAAACCGGCCCCGGCTTCCGCATTGAGAAGGACGAGCAGGGCGCCGCTCACATGGTCTCGCATGGCCGCGATTTCATGCACTACAAAGACCCTGCCGGCCAGCGCCAGCTCCAGTACGAAAGCGGCATCGGCGCGCAAATCCTCTCCGACCTCGGCCTGCACACCATCCGCCTGCTCACCAACCACCCGCGCAAAATCGTGGCCCTCGAAGGATTCGGCATCGAGATCGTCGACCAGGTGCCCGTCACCCCCTTAAAAATCCCTGCCGGCTGACCCGGGCAACCTTCCCTGCACGGTTTGCGTCTATGCAGAAGGACCACTATGATTTTCCGCCCCGCCTTCGCTTTTCTCCTGTTCGCCGGCCTGGTGAACGCAGCCGATCCCGGGCTGATGAATCTGCTGATGCCCGACGCCAAAGTCCTCGCCGGATTCAATGTGGGGCAGGCCAAGACGTCGCCTTTCGGACAGTTCCTTTTGTCGCAGGCGCCCGCCAACACTACCCTGACCGCGAAAACCGGATTCAATCCGCGCACCGACCTGAATGAAGTGCTGATGGGTAGCGCCGGTCTGCCCGCCCGGCAGGGCCTGATCCTCGCCCGCGGCAACTTCAATCCGCAGCTCATCCTCGCCGCTGCGCAGGCCGCCGGCCGGACCGTCGAGACCTACAACGGCGTCCAGGTCGTGACGGGAACGAAAAATTCCGTCAATCACGCCGTGGCGTTCCTCGGCACCACCATCGCCATCACTGGCGACCTCGATGGCGTTCACGCCGCCATTGACCGCCGCACCGCTACTTCCACCGCCATCGATCCCGCCCTCGCCGCCCAGGTCCAGCAACTGAGCGCATCACTCGATGCCTGGTCCGTCTCCACCGTGCCGCTCTCTTCGCTCGCCAACCAGAAACTCTCCAACCAGCAGTTGAACACTGTTCTGAACTCCGACTTGATCCAGTCCATTCAGCAAACGAGCGGCGGCGTGAAGTTCGGCGCGACCGTCCAACTATCCGCCCAAGCCGTGGCCAACTCCAGTCAGAACGCCACCGCGCTCGCCGATGTCGTGCGCTTTCTCGCCAACATGCTGCAAGCCAACGCGCCTGCTCCCGCTGCCGCAGCCATCGCCTCGCTCATTCAGAGCCTCAGTGTGCAGACCGACGGCAGCACTGTGAACCTGGCGGCATCCCTCCCGGAATCGCAAGCTGAAAGTCTCGTCCGCGCGGCGCACCAGAAGCCGTAATTCGCACCCACTTAAAGACTAAAACGAATCCCATTTCACCCATCCCGCCCGCTCAAATGTGGGCTCAAACACCCTCGGGTGCAGTACCTCCGCCAATATCCGCAGCGTCTCCACCAACCTCGGCCCCGGCCGGTTGAAATATTGATTGCCATCGGCGAGATAGACGCGCTGTTCCCGCACCGCGCGCATTGATTCCCATCCCTCCCGCTGAGTCAGCCAGTGCATCTCTGCTTGAGTGCGCGGAATGTCAAAACCACAAGGCGCAACCACGATCACATCCGGATCTTTCTCCCGAATCTCTTCCCATGATACGTAGCCCGAATGTCTCCCCGCCTCGCCCAGTAGATTGACTCCGCCGGCCATCTCAATCAACTCAGGCGTCCAGTTTCCGCCCACCATCAGCGGCTCGGTCCACTCAATGCACGCCATGCGTGGCCGCTCGCCGGCGCTCCGTGCTTTTTCCGAAATGGCGCACATGCGGGCTTGCAATGACTCAATCACTTCCTCGCCGTGATCCCGGATCTCCAGCGCGATTGCCACCCGCCTTATATCGTCCCAAACATCCGCCAGCGAATTCGGCGTGAGCGAGACAAT
>JASHOO010000678.1 GCA_030041035.1 Bryobacteraceae bacterium
TGATGGGTGTCGCGGCGACCGGCGTTCCCAGGAGGGTACCGTTCGGGGTGATCGAGATCCCGTTCTGAGGGAGCTGAGAGGAGGTGAAGGTGAAGCTGCCGCCGGGGACCGTGTCGCTCGCCGTAAACTGCTGTCCGCCGGGGTAGGCGACTCCAACCTCGCCCGGAGGCAACGATGGCGCCGTAATCGTGATGACCGCCTGTGCTCTGGCTGCGTCGGCGCAGACGGCCATTGCTACTAATGCACCGATCCATGAGATGGAGATTCGGGTCATGGCGGCTTAGTGGGGCGGGTTGAGGGAAGGCGTGCCGGGGATGAGCACGGTGGCGGGGGTGGTTATACCCGCGGGCGGTGTGGTGCTGGCGGGTGAGGAACCTTTATGTCCCAGGGCAGCGGCTGCTCCGGCTGCGGCGGCGCCGCCGGCGATGGCCAGGATCACGAGCAACTTCTTATTACTGCTTTTGGCCGCCGTCTGTTCGGCGTTGATCTGGGCGACGACGGCGTTGGCGGTCTGGTCGTGGAAGGAAGCGGTCACGCGGATCTGAAAATTGCCGGCGAGGGCGTTGGGCTTGAGTCCGTGGGCGACGGCGATTCCCTTGTCGTCGGTCTGGACGGTGAGCATTTTGGAGTTGTCGGCAAACGAGCCGCCGGGTCCGGTGTCGGGCAACTGGAAAGTCACTGAAGCGCCGGCGACGGGCTCATTATCCTCGTGCAGCACCTGAATGACGGGCTCTTTGGCACGGCGCTGCTGGATGTTGTTGATGGCGCCCTGGCCTTCCTGGACGACGATCTTGATGCCCTCGGTCTGGGCGTCAACAGGCGCAGCCAGGATGCCGAAAACCAGCACGTAACATAATGAGCGGTAGGCAACCTCCGAGTAGTGGCGCATGTGAGATCAAGTCCAGAGCAATTACAGAGCTTAATACAAACCGGGCGCAAGGGGGTGGCGGTTTCGTTCGTACAGTACTAAGAAGGACAAAAGAGTCCCAAAAGTCGAACTGGTCGCGCGGGCTGATTTGGACTAGACTATGCTAGGCAGTAGGACATGGCAGGCGCGCCCTTCAGTCTCGAGGGGGATCAACCTCACCTAGAGGAACATGCCCGTGTGATCGACTGCCCGGTATCGGTACTGCAGAACCTGCGGGCGTCGGTACTAGAGCGCTTCAATGCCACACCCCAGGGGGGTGGAGAAGTCACCGGGGTGCTGTTCGGTACGCGCAGCGGCGATGAACTGCGCATTACGGCGTTCTGCGCCGTGGCGAGCCATGGTGACCTGGAGAAATCCGAAGCACTGGCCGAAACCGCGCGTGCGGTGGGGGTGGTGATCTCCGCGGCGGAGAGCCAGAAGGAACTCGAGGGCCTGGAGCCGCTGGGGTGGTTCCGCGCGCATCCGCGGAGTGATTTGAATCTCACCGGGCGCGACCTGGAAATCGTCAACCATTTATTTTCGCAGCCGTGGCAGGTGGCGCTGGTGATGCGTCCGGGCAATGCCGTGACCAGCTATGTGCGCTTCTATTTCCGGGAGCGGGAAGGCCCCTGGACGGCCGATTGCGCGGTTCGGGAATTTACGGTGCTGGCGGAGGAGTTACAGCCGCCGCGGCAGTTGACCGCCGAAACGCGCGAGGCGCGCGACCTGGCTCTGGTGGCGGCGCAACAGCCGCCCTCGCACATGAGTGCGCTGCTGGCGCCGCCGGAAGCGCGCCGGGCGGCGCGTTTTCCGGCAGTAGCGGTAACGGTTGTGGCGCTGGCGGCCGCGGCCGGCGGCTTTTACTACTGGTACATGCGGCCGCAGCCGCTGGGGCTGACGGTGCGGGCTACGGAAAGCGCGGCGCAAGTGCGCATCGCCTGGGACCGGACGGCGGCAGCCGTAAGCCGGGCCCGGGCGGCTTATCTCGAGATCGCCGATGGCGGACAGAATGAGCGCCTGGATCTGGATCCCGAGCAATTGCAGATCGGCTATGTGAATTACCCGCGGCACTCGGATGATATGACCGTGCGGCTGGTGCTGACCGAAACCAATGGGGATGCGACTGCGCAGGAGATGGCGCATTTTGCCGCCCCGTTGGGCACAGCTCCGGCGGCTGCGCCGCCCGCGGTGCCGCCTGCGGCGGAGGTAGCGCAGAATCCGGCGCCGGTGGAAGGCGCGGACGGCGCCGACGGTGCTGCGGAGAAAACTCCTGAGCTGGTAGTGCCCGTGCCGGTGGATACCGGGGAACGGGCCGAAACCGAAAATCCGCTGCCGGCACCTACCAAGTTCCGGCCTCCCGTGGCGCGGCCGGTGGCGCATTCCGCCGGAACTGCGGCGCTCGAAGAGCCGCCGGCTCCCGCAATGACGGCAGCGGCGGAGGTGGCGCATGGCGCGCCTTCCCCTCTGGTGTCGCAGCCGGTGGCACACACGCCACCGCCGCCGGTCGAGAAACCAGCACCCGCGTCCGCCGTGCCCGCGACCCAGAGCCCGGCGCGCAATGCCGCGCCCCGCGCGCCTGCAATGCCCGGCTCCGGCCGCGTCATCTGGATCGGCCGTCTGCAAAAAAATCAGCCGTTGATCCTCAACGGGAAGAGCTGCTCTATGGGAACGCTCATTGGCGAGCTGCCCGCGCGGCCCTTCAAGTTCAGTATTTCGCCCGGTGATTTATCGGCCGACGGAATTGTGCTGTACACCTCGAACCTGCAATACGCCAACAGCGTGGTCGAACCTCCGGGCGCGCACAACGGGTGGAATAAGACGGTCTACACCTGGAATCCCAAATACGCCAACGACGTGTCGATCGACGAAGGGCCCGCGGCGCAGAGCGGCTGGAGCCGCCTGGTGCTGCACAGTAAAAATCCCAAGATTTCCGTGATCGTGATCGACTGGACGGCGGTCAACTAAAAAAAACGGCGCCGGCGGGGAGCCGGCGCCAAGGGAGGTGCCTAGACCTTACTCGAAGATGTAGCTGATGCCGATCATGGGAACGAAGTCGTTCAGCCAGCCATTGATCTTGGTCGGCGGGACGGGAACGATGACGTTCTGAGGGAAGGGCGTGATGTAGTCGTGAAACTCGGCGCGCAGCAGCAGATGCGCTTTGAGCGGGATCTTCACCCCGCCGCCCACGCTGATCATGGGCGCGACCTGGTGAGTTTTCGACAACAGCGCGAAATCCTCCAGGTTCTGATAAGCCTGCTCGGCGCCGGTGCCGACATACACCTTCATACCGCCGCCCAGTGCCAGGAAGGGCTGGAGTTTGCGAAGATGCCGCGTACGCGGATGCAGAATCAGGTCATAGCCGATGACGTGAGCCTGCCCGCCGAAAGAGACGTTGGTTCCGGCGGAGGAGAGCTTCAAGTCGTCCATCTCAAAGTCGTAATGGAATTCCCCGCCGAGTATGCTGTTTCCGTTAAATCCGAGGACCGCGCCAAAAGCGGGACCGGGGTCGAAGCCGACGGTGGCAGATCCTGACGGATTGACGGCGGTGGCGTTACGGTAAAAGCCGTAGCTGGCCATGCCCCCCACCTCCCACTCCTGCGCCGCGCTGACGCCCACAAACAGCAGGGCGAGCGTGAGTCCAAACGTAACCTTTCGCATGTTTTCTCCCGTTCAAAACACAGTACTTACGGGACGGCAGCGGCGATGGGCAGCGGTCCCGTGCGGATTAATTCACGACGCGCACAGAGAGCGTCGTTTCGGCGCCACCCTGGTAGATGACCAGGGGCACGCTCAAACCGGTGGGGATTTTGCCCTCCACCTTAACTTCAATTAAATCAACGCCCACCATGCCAGGTGCAAGGCCGGCGTATTCCAGGTCTAAAGCCACGCCTCCGAGTGTTACGGTGGGCTGGGCAATGGCGACGGCGCGTGGTTTCGAGGGCCCGGGGGCGCCTGTGGCCACCTGCGGTGTCACGATTCCCAAACCGGTGGCGTAGATGTAAATCGTGTCTTTCGGATGGATGGGGTTCGACAATGTGACGACCTGATTGTTGGAACCGCGCACTATCGTAGGAATGCCTTTGAGCGGACCGGCGGAGCCGCTGCGGAATACGGCGGGTGCGTTGGGCTCGATGGTCAAATTGACGCTTGGGCTGGTGCCGCCCCGTGTGTGCAGGACCAAGGTCGCGCTACCGTCCACATCGAAGGGCAACTGCGCATTGATCTGTGAATTGGAAACATAGTTCATGGGGATGGGTGCGCCGTTGACCATCAGACAGGAGTCACCCAGGATGGTGGGCCACGGAGAGGCGGCCGAGCTGAGGGTGGTAGAGTTCAACTGCGAACCGAGCAGGGCGATGAGGCCACCGGGCGCGATGCCCTGGGTAAAGTCGGCTGCGTTCACCACAGAATTGACCACCGGAGGAGCCACGGCGGCGGCATAGTCCCATGGCAGCAGGGTGAAGCCGGAAACCGTGAGCGAAACGAGAGCGCTCTGGTCGGCCAAGGGAGCCAGGGTGCGTGTGAACTGCGAGATGCTCGAGGAAGTGGAGAGCAGGGGCTCTTCGACCATTTCCGTGGGAAGCAATGTAATACCGGCGGAAGGATTGATGTTCTCAATAATTCCGGGTGCGCCAGGCGTGGTGGTAGCGGTGGTGCGGAATCCGGTCTGGCCCGAGAAAGCTGCGCCGGATGCCGAGCCGATGGAGGAATCCAACTGGGCTACCTCGACGAGCGACGGGTTGAGCAGATTGTTGTTTACCACGAACATGTCGAAATCAGAGGCGGCATGGGCGCCGGAAAGCGCGGAGAAATCCTTTCTTCCGGCCACGAAGGAGTTGGCGGCAGCGTCATAGAGATACGTGGTGCCATCGACGCCGGCGGCGAAGATGAATCGGCCGCCTGGAGAAGAAGACAACGCAGTATCGACGTTAATACTGTTTTCGAAAATGCCGAGTGTGGGCAGAGCAGCCGCGGTGCGGCCGGCGAAATCGACCAGATCGATGGTGTTGGTTGGACCGGCGACGCGGCATGCGACCAGAATGGCGTTGGTCGAAACCGCGACCTGGCGCGGATAGTGCCCTGAAGGCATGGCGACGGGAGTCGACGGCTGCAAGGTATTCAGGTTGAACACATAGAGGAGCTGCGAATCGTCGTGGCCGACCAGCAGGAAATTGTCATCCGCAGTGATGGCCATGGACGTCGGCATGTTGCTGGTACGCAGCACGGCGAGCTGATTTTGGCCGGTGGAATCGAAGACATAAACTTCGTCCTGATCCTGGCGGAGGACGTAGAACCGGTTGCGGCCGGGATCGGCCAGGACGTCGACCAGCGTGCCGGGCAGATCGGTGAAGGTACCGCGCTGTTCGGGACCCTGGCTATTGATCAGGACCCGAATGGGATTGGGCACATTGATGGCCAGCGTGGAGGCGATGGCGATGGAGGCGGTGACGGTGCCGGTCTGGTTCTGGAAGATGGCCGGATTGACCCACACGGTGATGGTGGCGGGTGTCGTTCCGGAATACTGGGACAGTGCAATGCCGGAATTCGACGGGGTAAGAGTGAAATCGGTCTGGTTGCCACCGGGATCGAGGATGGTGATCTGTTGGGTGTTGACGTTGCTATTGCAAAGATTGCCGCGGAAGACCAGATCCGGCTGCGAAGCCTGGACGCGATTGAAGGAATTCAAATAGCCGACTGGAAAAACGGTAACGCCGCTGGCCGAGATGGAATAGAGCATGTCTCCGGCGGGGCTGAGAACGGATTTGCCGGCGAGGTTTTCGTTCAAATTCAGGTTTTGCTGGACCGAGAGATTATCGGCGGCGACAACTTCTAAGATAGGCGGCGCCACGGAACTCTGTGGCGCCGATGGGCTGGAAGGAGTGGAGGGCGGGGCGGCTGTGGATTGTGCCGTGGCTTGGGGTATTTGGGCGTAGATTAGCCCAGCTGAGGAATTGATGGCCGTGCTGCCGATGTTGTAGGTGCCGGCGACGTTGGGGAACTGCGCCACCCAGAGACCGGTGTTACTCAGGAGCGCCCAACCGGCGGTGAAGGTGGTGCCGTCGGCGCTCACGCTGACGGCGAGCGGTCCGAGTGTCGGCGTGGATTGATAGCTCACGACCGTAACGGAGTGGTTGAGCACGCTGTACTGAAAAAGAAGGGTATTGGTGAGGCCGTAGATCCAGAATCCGTCGGCGGAGACGTTCACCGACGCGGATACGATATTGGGGGAAAATTCGCCGGCGGCACGGGCAAGGTGTTGGCCGTAACGTTGGCGATGGTGTCGATCACGGTGGTTTGGCCGTTAGAGGGATCGAACAAAATGAAATTGGTGGTGGTGACTACCAGGGCCAGGCCATCGATGCCGAAGGCGACGCTCAAGGGCGGGTCGCCCAACCCGAAGCTCTGGATGGCGTAATTCTGGTTCAGGTAGATCACGCTGAGAGCATTATTTGACGTGTAGGGCGCGGCGAAATTTCCGAAGCTGACGACAACGAGGTAATTGCCGTCGGGGGACAGGGCGAGCGACGCCGGCTGGGCGGGCACAGGAATCGACGTCTGGATGGTGTTATTCGCCAGCGACATCACATCAATCTGGTTGCCGGTGAAATTGGCAATATAGAGCAGGCCGCGAGTCTCGTCGAGGGCAATGTCAGCGGCCTGGCCACCGATGGGCACGACGGTTCCGAAAGTGGCCGCGGAGGCGGGGGCCACCCAGCCGGGGGCGGCGAACAGCAGGCTCAACGCAGCCAGACAGAGTCCCGCTTTTACAATCACGCTGTGAAGGGGGAGTGTACGATTCATAGAACGTGACGACCTCGCGAAATCAGGAACATTATTCCTTAGAAATGACCCTGCCAATTTAGCATTATGGTAATGAAATGCAATAGCAAAATTGGGTAATAGCATTTTCCTGCCATCCGTTAATAGCGAATCTATATCAAAAATGCATAACAAAATAACCCAGTTGTATAGCTTTAAAAACGACACTTTTCAGGTATACTGCGTTGCGAGGCGGCACCGTGGGTAAGCACTGCCTCGCTTGGCGGGAAATCGTATGCTTTTTGATAAAACGCACGCAAGAATTGCGCTGATGGTGGGATTGTTTTTGCCGGCCGCCAGCCTGCCGGCCCAGACGGTGAGCAGCGTTCGCATCTTTACCAATCCAACGGGGCTCCAGTTCGTGGTGGATGGCCAGCCCTACCTAGAGCCAGTGACGCTGCTATGGCCGCAGGGCAGCAAGCATTCGATCGTGGCGACGAGCCCGCAGACTACGCAGGCCACCGGCCTCCAACAGGCGCAGACGGTGTACACCCTGGGCCAGCCGGTCAGCAATCTGGGGCCGATCGCGGATCTGGGCAGCATCACCGCCGACCCGAGCCTCACTTACATCGAGTTGCCATACAACGTTTCGTACGACGTATCACTCGACTTTTTTACGCCCCCGCCGAACGTGAGCTGCGCACTGGTTCCCCCACCCTGCCCGATAGGCCGGATCTGCCCGTGCCCGGGCTTCGTGATTCTGAACGGCACGACCTACGTACAAAACACCCAATTACTCATTGGGGCGGGCGGGACTGTGACGGCGGAGGCGCACCCGAACCCGGGATGGGTTTTCGGAGGGTGGCTTCCGGTACCTGGGTCGGGGAACACCAGCGAGGCATTCCAGAACACTTGGACCGTGAACGGTCCGATGATTATTTATCCGATTTTCACGCAGGCGATATCGACTACCGTGACGGTACAGAGCAATCCCACCGGTCTGGAAGTGCTAGTGGACCGCACGCCGTATTACGGGAACGTGCAATTGGACTGGGGGCTGGGCAGCGTACACCAACTGGGCGGAATCTCGCCGCAATACGATACGTCGGGCAACCTCTGGGTGTTTGATTCGTGGAGCGACGGCGGCGCGTATTCACACAGTTATACGGTTCCCTCCGTGGTCACGCAACCCATTACGCTGATTGCGACTTACAACACCGGCACACTGGTTACCTTCCTTACGAATCCTGCGGGCCTGGCTCTCACGGTAGACGGCCGCCAGAATTATCCCAACTACACATTCGCATGGGTGCCGGGGAGCACGCACACGGTGAGCGCGCCGGCGACGCAGGTAGATGCCAACGGGAATACCTGGGCCTTCCAAAGCTGGTCCAACGGCGGCCCGGAAACACAGCAGATCCTGGTTTCCGGCGTAGCCGCGAACAACCGCTACACGGCGGTATATCAACCGGCAGGAACGATCAACATCAACAGCAATCCGTCGGGCGTTGCGATGCAAGTGGACGCGCAGGCATGCCCGACGCCATGCACGGTGGCGAAGGCGGTGGGCACCACGGTGCAAGTGGTAGCACCCGAGAACTCCAGCGCGGGTGTGGGGGAGCGGCTCGATTTCGAGGGCTGGTCGGATGGAGCGCCGGCATCGAGAAGCGTGACGGTGGCGGCACAGCCGGTCAATCTGGCGGCCTCCTACAAGTTGCGCTATCAACTCCAGACTTCTTCCAATCCACCCAACGGCGCAGCGTGGACCACGACGCCGCCCTCATTCGATTCTTATTTCGATCCGAATACGCGGGTTGAAGTTTCCGTCACCACCAAACCGGGCTTCCAGTTCCTGGATTGGTCAGGCAATGCCAGCGGCTCGTACCCGTCGGCATTAGTCGTCATGAGCGCACCGCAAACGGTAGTGGCGGAGCTGAATCCGGTGCCGTACATCGCTCCGGGTGGGATCATGAACGGCGCCGCGCAAACGCGGAACACGGCCGTGGCCCCCGGATCGGCAGTGGCGATTTACGGCATCAATCTGGCCTCAAACAACCTGGCCTCTCCTGCAAGCCTTCTAGCTACCACGCTGGACAGTGTCACAGTACGGGTGGACGGGGAAACGGTTCCGCTGTTTTTCGTATCGCCGGGCCAAGACAACATTCAGTTGCCGTCAAATCTGACCATAGGCGATCACACGCTCACGGTGCATATCGACGGCAAGCCGGACGCGAGCGAGCAGTTTACGGCGGCTCGCAATGCACCGGGCTTGTATAACACGCTGGTGAACCAGGAAGCTTTCGCGGTTGCCACGCATGCGGATGGGTCGGCCATTTCGGCCACCAGCCCGGCGCGACGCGGCGAGGTCGTAACATTATATGGAACCGGATTCGGCCCGTATCATCCGCAACCCGCAGATGGCGTGGCGGTGCCCAGCGGAACCAAATATACGCTGGAGGACGCGGCAGTGCTTCTCATGGGCGACCAGCAGATCGAGCCCGTGTGGGCGGGCGCGGCCGCCGGCAAGGTGGGAGTCGCGATTGTCCAGCTCAAGATCGACGACAGCATTCCCCACGACACGAATGTGTCGTTAATCCTCAGCGTGAACGGGGCCGAGAGCAACAGCGTTCTGCTGCCGGTGGAGTAGCGCAGCCTCACGGCTGTCTTCGCGGAGAAACCGGTCGCGATCCTCGGGCACGGCTCGGAATGCTTGTAAACGCGTTCACGGTTTCCGCACCGACACGCGACTGGCGCGGCTCTCAGCTCACGCGATCGGGAGGCACTGCCAGAATGACTTCCACCTTCACGGGATGGCCGTCGACGACCGCTGGGCGAAACTCCCAATAGGGCAGGTACTCGAGGACGGCGTCGGCCAGGGGATCCTGCGGGTCCTGGCTGGCGAGGATCTGCATATTGCGCAGCCGGCCGGTCTCATCCAGGAAACCGTGGACCAGGAGGTAATCGGAACCGTGGCGCCAGTCTTCCGGCGGACGCACAGTGACGGTGGGATAAGGTGCGGTAACCGGCTCAGGGTTTCCGAGGTTGACGAGGCCGCCGGTCTGAACAGGCCCCGTGTTGTTCGGCAGGCAATATTCCATGATCCACTCCTTGGGCGCGCCCACCTGCAGATAGACCGTGTAAATCGGCCTTCCAGACAGTGCATCGGCGCCTTCAGAGAAGGCTTCCGAAGCCGAAGTTTGCACGACGACGACGTCGAAAACGCCGTTCGTGGGATGGATCACGCGCAAGGGAGTGCCGTTCAGTCCGGGCGGGCTCAGCAGCCCGAAAATATGGCTGTCGCCGGCAAGCGAGTGAACGAGCTCAGGGGAGTTGGAAGCGGTCGGGGAGCCGGCTTCAGATCCATCACCGCCGGAGGTTGCCAAGGCGCTGCCACCGCCCGCGGCGCCGTCGCCCGAGCCCGGCAAGCCAAACCACGGCTCTGCGCCGGGCAATCGTGCCAGTTGATTCCCAGGGGGAACGAACAGGGCTTTGAGAGCGTCGGAGAGCGGAGCGGGATCGGGTGACACCGCCATCACGTGGACGGGCTCTCCGGTGAACGGATCGATCGAAGCGGGGCCGGTGGGGTCCGGAGTGGGATCGAGAATGCGCACCGGCATAGTGTTTGCCGCGGGCGGCAGAGGGACAGGTGACGGGGCGGGCGCCGGCGCCGAAGCCACGCGGAGGTCGGAAGTGACGGACTCACGGTTGGGGGCTTCCAGGCGCGGGGTGGAATTCAATTTCGGAGGTTCGAGTTTGGCAGTGAGATTTCCCGGCTCGACCGGGTGCTCGGGCGGTTTGGCGGGATCATTGTCCCAGAACAGGAGATTGGGCAGGCGCTTGTCGACGGCGGGGGGAACATAAGCCGGAACCTCGGCCTGGAGCATGGTCTGCGCGACGGTGTTGCGGACGGGCAGGTCCGGCAACTGGAACTTCCGGGGCTCAACCTGAGGCGGCGGGGGTGGAGGGGTCATCATAGAGAGGAAACCGCCGGGCACATCGGTGGACACACCTGCGGGTGGAGCGATCGGCTCGGCCTGGTTTTTGGCTTCGGACGGGGAATATTTGCGCAGGTCTTTGCGGTGGAGGGAAACGGCGGGCCTGCGGGCGAGCCGCGCGGTTGCCGGAAAATCATGGCCGGCCGCGGGAGCCAAATAGATGTGCTCGGGCAGGCGGATGACCAGAGCATGTCCGGCGGCTTTGTCGGCAAGGAATTCGTCGTTCTCCTGAGTCGAAAACAGATCCGAAAGAAGCAAAAACAGACACAGGCAGACGGTATGCGAGACGACCGAAACGAAGAAAACCCTCCACCTGGACTTAGGGCGCCGCTCGAGAACCGTAAATAAAGGAAGGTTGTCGGACTGGGGGCGGGGCTTGCCCGTGCCCAGCAGCCAGGAAATAAAGGCCAGGATGAGCAGCGCCGGCATAACTTCTCACTCTCCCGGGTGAAGAAGTTGCCGGAGCTAGCTGGCGTTGCGCAGGCGGGTCGGCGGGGCCGACATCCGCAACGACGATTTCTCGAGGAACAGGGCGCGCAGGTCCTGTAAAGGCAGAGTCTCGGGAATCGAGGAGCGCTCCGCGGAAACGGGGGCTTTTTCCAGCGTGCCGTGTCCGGTCGTCAGGTTTTTCAATCCATAAAGCGCCAGCTCGAAGCGGTCTTTTACACCGACTTTTTGGAAAAGCCGGGATAAATAAACCTTCACGGTGCCTTCCGAGATCAGCAGCATCGAGGCGATTTCTTTGTTTTTGAGCCCCTGGCTGAGCAGGCTGACCAACTGGCCTTCGCGTTTGGTGAGAGCGATACGCTTGGCCGAAAGGAAACTGTCGGTGAGCGCCTTTTCAAACCAGAATTCGCCTTCATTGACGCGCTGCAGGCACTTGATGAGCAGCTCGGAGGGCAGCGTCTTGCGCAAGATCCCGCGCACGCCGAGGGCCATGGCCTGGAGCGCCAACTCGGTGGAAATCGAGTGCACCCAGAGCACGATCTTGGCGTTGAGCGAGGCCTTTTTCAGCTCGCTCAAGATGCTGAAGGTGACATCCGAGGTCAAGTCAATCAGCAGGATGTCGGGTTCGCCGGCATCCAGGATTTCTTTGAGCTTCACAATGCTCGAGCAGACGCCTGTGAGCTGAAAGCCTTCTACGCTGGCCAGGGTTGATTCCAAGCCCTTGGCTAAAATCGGTTCGTCACTGAAGAGGAGCGTGCGTGTCATTTCGCACAACAGAATATCATCGCTATTAACTATAAAGCTAGTGATTTTTTTAAATTTTTTATAATTATTTTTCCAATTAAACGGAAGTTAGTCATGTTGCCGGCAGGGTCCCTCGTCGCCGGGGGAAGGCGAGGGCGCCACCACGGTGCCTGCACTAACCTTGGTCTACAAACGGATGACATCTATTTTCGGTATTGATCGCCATCTGATAAACAATTAAAGTGCTTAAGTATCTGAATTTTATCGCATGAATAGGCGTGAGAGCCCGCGTATGGACGTGAAGTTAAAATGCCATGTGGCCCCGATGAAAACGTGGCCGCAAGGAATATCCGGCGTGACGGAAAACATCAGCCGGAATGGCGTCCTGATGGTGTGCGCCGACGGTTGTACGGGGGAGCAGCCGCGTGTGGGCGAAGTGGTTACCGTGGAAATCGAGTTGCCCGAGAATCCAGTGTTCGGCCGGAAGTGCATTCACTGCCAAGCGACGGTAGTGCGTGTTTCCGGCGATACCGGCCAGCCGTTTCGTGTCGCTTTCAGCGTGAATCAGATGAAATTCACGGAATATGCAAATCCTGCGACGCAATTACGCGAAATGGAGGCGGGTGCGGGAATTATTCCGGTCTAGTGATGGGGCGATGGGGGGAACTGACACAGCCATAGAGTCGGGCAACATGGTCGCGCCCAAGCCTCATTTTGCTGTCCGGCTCTTGCCATCGCTGACCGACGTGGCCTTCCTGATGCCGCTCGCGTTTGTGTTTCTGCGCATGGGCGGCGCCAGCGGCATGCTGGGGGACGGCGACACGGGCTGGCATGTGCGGACGGGCGAGTGGATTCTGGCCAACCGCCGCGTGCCCAGCCAGGATATTTTTTCGTACACCAAGGCCGGACAACCGTGGTTTGCGTGGGAGTGGTTGTGGGATCTGGCATTTGGCTGGCTGCATGAGCATGGCGGCATGGCCGCCGTAATTCTGGCCAGCCTGCTGGTGATATGTGCGACGTCGGTGGTGGTGTTCCGCCTGGTTCGGCGCCAGTGCGGAAGCGCGATGGTGGCGATCGCGATCATGTTTTTCGTGACCGGAGGTTCGGCCATTCACTGGCTCGCACGGCCGCACCTGTTCACTCTGCTTTTCGCGGCGATTTTCTATTCCCTGCTGGAGCGGGTGCACGAGGGCGAGACGCGCCTGCTGTGGTGGCTGCCCGCGCTGACGCTGGTGTGGACCAACCTTCATGGCGGATTTTTCGTCGGGTTGATTCTGGTGGGTGCCTACGCCGGTGGGGAACTCCTGCGAGCCCTGTTAGAGTCCACTGAGGAGGCGCGCAAGCAGGCCTTGAAACGCGCGCGCCCGTATATCGCCGCGGGTTTTGCCTGCACGCTGGCGTCGTTTGTCAATCCGTATTTCTATCACCTGCACGAGCACATCTTCGCGTACTTAACCGACCGGTATCAGTACAAGAACATCATGGAGTTTCAGTCGTTCAATTTTCATCATCCGGTGACGGTGTTTTTCGAGCCCATGCTGATGCTGGGCCTGGCGGCGGCGGTTTGGTGCGTGGCCCGCCGGGACTATGTGCATGCGCTGCTGATTACCGGCTGGGCACATCTGGCCTTGGTGACGGTGCGCAATACGCCCATCTTCATGATGGTGGCGGCGGTACCGGTCGCCTGCATGGTGCAGAGGTTGATCGAAGATCTGCCCGGCAGCAACGTGGCGAGCTGGGTGCGGCATTTGGCGGCGCGCGTGGGGCGCTTTGCCGCGGACTTTGGAGAGACCGACGGGATTCCACGCCTGCATCTCGCCAGCGCCGCAGCGGCCGGCCTTTTAGTCGCGCTGTTTTACGCCCCGAATGCTCCGGCGAAGTGTCGCGCGGAATACGATGCGTCCCATTATCCAGCAAAAGCGGTCGAATTCCTGCGGAAGGCCGGTCCCAGTAACACGATTTTCACCGACGACACCTGGGGCGGCTATTTAATTTACCGACTATATCCGGCAAATAAAGTTTTCATCGACAGCAGAAGTGATTTCTACGGCGCCAGCTTCGACGAGAAGTATCTGGACGTGATGAACGCCCGCTACGGCTGGGAGAAGAATCTGGACCGCTATCACGTCAACGCCATCCTTCTGCCGGTCGGAGTTCCCCTGGCGGCTACGCTCAAGCAGTCGCCGCGCTGGCATGCCATCTATGACGATGGCGTGGCCATTCTGTTCCGCGCGGCCGACGCTGCGGCCAAAGGGGGCAATCAGGTTTCCGCTGTTCGCCAAGGCGGAAAGGATCGTGATCGCGAGGTCACGAAAACCGAAACCCGTGATCTCACGATCACCAAATCAACTACTAGGAGTGAACCATCATGAAAACGCTGCTGTTTAACTTTGTGAAGGACGAACAAGGCCAGGACCTGATCGAATATACGCTGCTTCTGGCTTTCGTGTGTCTGGCATCTGCCGCGCTGTTCATCAGCGCCGGCGGTAGCGTGGCCGGCATCTGGACGGCGACGAACTCGAGGCTGGCTGCGGCCAACACCTCCGCCAGCTAGGACAGCGGCGGAGGGGCATGAACCACATGCCCCTCCGCCGTCCAGTGTCTCGGGGGCAATTTCAAAGGAGGAGGCTCAATTACGTGACAACGCTCAACAGGTTCCTGCGAGACGAGCAAGCTCAAGACTTGATTGAGTACACGCTGTTGCTGGCATTTGTTTGTCTGGCATCGGCGGCTCTCTTCATCAGTGCCGGCGGCAGTGTGGCCGGTATCTGGACGGCTACCAATTCCCAGCTGGCCGGCGCGAATACGTCCGCCAGCTAGATCGAATGGATGGCGTGGTCCCTGTTCACGTCAATTCAACCTGAGACGATGCACTGAAGTTTGAAGCGAATTAAGGAGAAAAAAACCCATGCTGAAAAAATTTGTTCAAGATGAGCAGGGCCAGGACCTGATCGAGTACACCCTGTTGCTGGCGTTTGTATGCCTGGCAACTTCTGCTTTGTTTGTAAGTTCGGGAGGCAGTCTTTCAGGGATCTGGATATCGGCGAATTCGGAGCTCTCCGGAGCAAACACTTCGGCGAGTTAACGTTTCAAAACCGCAACGTGATACCAGTTCGGCGCCCCATTGGTCTTGGAAGGGGAGATCCAAGACCCGAAAATACCGCGTCCCGGCCAGGCAAACGGCTGGGCCGGTGGTTAGAGTCGCTCATTGAAAGGTGAAAAATGAACCAGCGTTTGTTTTCTGTGCTTATCTTCGCATTTGTCGTCTCCGCGGGAGCCAGCCTATTGCTGTACCGGCTGATCGCTTCCCGCGTGACGGCGAATGCCAAGCAACCGACCACCCAGGTGCTGGTGGCCGCGCGCACTCTGGATCTCGGCACCCTGATCCGCGAATCCGACTTAAAGATGTCGGATTTCAGCGGCGTTTTGCCGCATGGCGCGCTCCTGCATAAAGAGGATGTCGTGGGCCGCGGTGTGATATCGGCCATTTATGAAGGCGAGCCGGTCCTCGAGAACCGCCTGGCTGCCAAAGGCGCGGGCGCGGGGTTGGCCGCGACCATTCCCGCGGGGATGCGAGCGGTGGCGGTGCGCGTGAACGAGGTGGTCGGCGTTTCCGGATTTGTGGTTCCGGGAATGCGCGTGGATGTGCTGATCGCCGGCACCCCCCCCAACGCCAAATCCGATCTGGGCACGATTTCCAAGACGCTTCTCCAGAACATCGAGGTCCTGTCGGCCGGCCAGAACTTCCAGAAGGATTCCGAAGGCAAGGCCATTCAGGTGCAGGTGGTGAATCTGCTGGTGACGCCGGAACAGGCGGAGGTTCTTGCTCTGGCGAGCAATGAGACCCGCATACAACTGGTTCTGCGCAACCCCCTGGACACGCAGACCACCAAGACCTCAGGCGTGGCCATGGCCGGCTTGTTCGGGGGTGCCATTAAGCCGCCTACGCCGCCCGAAGCGCCGCGCCCACGCCATATTACCGAGCGCGTGGTTCTGCCCGCTCCGGCTCCGGCACCGAAGGCGGCCCCGCCGGTGATGGTGGAAGTGATTAACGGGAGCAAGCGCGTTGAATCCAAATTCTCTGCCACTCCGGAGAGTGTCCAATGAGAGTCTCAAAACTGCTTGGAACCATGGCCAGTTGCTGCCTCGGAGTTTGCTTGACACCATTGGCGCAGGCACCGGCGCGCGGCGCCGACGCCGCGGCGGTTCCTGCCGTGAAAGCCGTACAGACGGCATCAGCGGGCAGCGTGGAAGAAGGCCATCCTTCGCCCGCGCGCGATCTGTTCGTCACGGTGGGAAAGTCGCTGGTCGTGGACAGCCCGGTCAACATTCAGCGCGTCTCGGTCGCCAACGGTGATCTGGCCGAGGCGCTGGCGGTCAACCCACGCGAAGTCCTGATCAACGGCAAGTCTCCTGGCGAAACCAGCATGATCATCTGGCAGCAGGGCGGCAACCGGCTGTTTTTTGATCTCACTGTCCGCCCCAGCAGCGCCAAGGCGTCCGCCGTGCAACAGGAAATCGACCGCGAAATGCCCGGCCAGGAAATTAAAGTTTCTTACGAAAACGATACGGTGTTCCTGCATGGCACCGTCAAGGATCTGACGAGCGCGGACCGCGCGCTGGCGATCGCTTCCAGCCTGGGAAAGACGGTCAACCTGCTGCGCGTGGACGTTCCACCGACTGAGGCGCAGGTGCTGCTCAAGGTGCGCTTCTACGATGTGGATCGCACCG